>JAYVYA010000173.1:0-7304 GCA_043784745.1 Hyphomicrobiales bacterium | reverse complement strand
CCGCTTGCGGGTAGTCGGCAAGCCAAGGGGCAAAGCCGGAGCAAAAGTCGGATGGGTGAAGAATTTACGGGCGAACAGAAACGCTACCTCGAAGGCTTTGCCTCCGGCATCAATGCCGGGCGGGCCGCCACGGGCGTGGCGGCCCTGCGCCCTGACGCACCCGCCGCTACCATCGCCGGGATCATCGGCCCCGATGCCGCCGCCCTGAAAGCCGCCGCTGCCACCGAAGCCGCTGGCAAAAAGCTCTGCGACCAGGAAAAGTGGAAGCGCGCCGAGCACCCGTTTGATGCCTGGCCCCGGCTCGTCCAGCAATCGGCCAGCAATATTTTCCCCAAGCCGGAGGATAATTTCCGCTGGCGCTATTTCGGCCTGTTCTACGTCGCTCCGGCGCAGGACAGTTATATGCTGCGGATGCGGATCGCCAACGGTATCCTCACCGCCGCCCAGTTTGAAGCCTGCGCCGACATTGCCGGGAAATTTGGCGGCGGCTATTGCCATGTCACCACCCGCGCCAATCTTCAGGTGCGCGACATCCAGGCAAGGGACGCTGCCGAAACGGTCAATGCGGTGCTGGAGGCCGGGCTGACCGCGCGCGGGTCCGGCGCTGACAATATCCGCAACGTCACCGGCTCCCCCACCGCCGGGATCGACGCCCAGGAATTGCTCGACACCCGCCCGCTGGCGCGCCAGTGGCACTACCACATACTCAACGACCGTTCGCTCTATGGTTTGCCGCGCAAGTTTAACGTCGGCTTTGACGGCGGCGGCATTGTGCCAGTGCTGGAGGAAACCAATGACATCGGCTTTCAGGCGGTGGAAGTCACTGGCGAGGGCGAGGGCGTCGCGCCGGGAATCTGGTGCCGCCTGCTGCTCGGCGGCATTTCCGGCCACCGGGATCTGGCCCGCGACACCGGCATTGTCTGCCCGCCGCACGATTGCACGCCCATAGCCGACGCCATCATCCGCGTTTTCGTCGAGACCGGGGACCGCACCAACCGCGCCAAAGCCCGCCTGAAATATGTGCTGGATGACATGGGTTTTGACAGGTTCCTGGCAATGGTTGAGGCGAAACTGGGCCGAAAGCTCACCCGCATTGACGCCGCCCGCATGGCCCGGCGTGCGCCCTTCAACAAGCAGGCGCATGTCGGCGTGCACCGCCAGGTGCAGCCGGGCCTCAACTGGATTGGCGTGGTGGTGCCCGTCGGCAAGCTGATGGCGGAGCAGATGCGCGGCCTTGCCACCATCTCGCGGCACTATGGCGACAGGGACATTCGCCTCACCGTCTGGCAGAACCTGCTGCTGTCGGGCATTGCCGATGCCGATGTGCCCGCCGCCATCGCCGCCGTTGAGGCGCTGGGCCTCACCACGGCGGCGCATTCCATCCGCGCCGGGCTGGTGGCCTGCACCGGAGCCAGGGGCTGCAAATTTGCCGCCGCCGACACAAAGGGCCACGCGCTGGAGATTGCCGCCCATGTCGAGGCGCGGCTGGCGATTGACCAGCCGGTAAACATCCACCTCACCGGCTGCCACCATTCCTGCGCCCAGCATTATATTGGCGATATCGGCCTGATCGGGGCCAAAGTGCCCGTCAATGACGATGGCGACACGGTCGAGGGCTATGACATTGTGGTCGGCGGCGGCTTTGCCGACAACCCGAAAATTGGCCGCTTGCTGCTGGAAAAGGTGAAAGCGCAGGATTGCCCCGCCGTTGTCGAGACGTTGCTGGCCGCCTGGCTGGCGCAGCGCGCTGCCCCCGATGAAAGCTTCGCCAGCTTTGCCAACCGCCACGAGATCGGGGCGCTGAAAACACTTGCCGGAGGCGCGGCATGACCCTGCAAACCCGCCCGCCCGCGCCCGTGCAAATCCTGCCGCAATCCGCCCCGTTCAGCGAAGAGCAGCGCTCCTGGCTCAACGGCTTTTTCGCCGGCATGCTGTCCGTCGAGCCGCCGGGAATCACCGCGCTCAGCCCCGCCGATTCGGCCAGAGTGCTCGCGCCCGAAGAGGAGGACGCTCCCTGGCACGATGCCTCCATGGCCATGGACGAGCGGATGCAGCTGGCTCAAGGCAAGGCCTTGCCCAGAAAAATGTTTGCCGCCATGGCCCAGCAGGATTGCGGCCAGTGCGGTTATTTGTGCGAGACCTATTCGGCAGCGCTGGCCAGCAAGGCCGAGACCCGCCTCAATCTCTGCGCCCCCGGCGGCAAGGAAACGCTGCGGATGCTGAAAGTGCTTGCGGGCGAGCTGGACGGCACCCCCGCCGTAGCCGCGATTGTCACCACGCAGGCCAAGGCGGTTTCCGCAACTCCTTCCCGCGAAAATCCGGCACTCGCCACCTTCCTCTCCCGCCGCCGCCTCAACAAAGGCAAGAGCGGGAAGGAGACATTCCACATCGAGTTTGACCTTGCCGGAAGCGGCCTCGACTATGCAGCGGGCGACAGTTTTGGCGTGTTTCCGCGCAATGACCCGCGCCTCGTTGATGCTATCATCGCCCTCATGGGCGCGCGGCCCGAGGCGGAGGTGGATGGCCGGACCTTGCGCGAAAAACTGGCCTGTGATGTGGCGCTTGGCCCCGCGCCCGACAGCTTTTTCCAGCTGGTTTCCTACGTCACCGGCGGCGCTGTCCGGCAAAAGGCCAAGCAACTGGCCGAAGGCGAAGACCCGGACGGGGATATCGACAAGCTCGACGTGCTCGGTGCCCTGCACAAGTTTTCCGGCGTGCGCATCGGCCCGGAAGCCTTTGTCGAGGCGCTGGAACCCCTGCAGCCCCGGCTTTATTCCATCTCCTCCTCGCCCAAAGTCCAGGCGGGGCGGCTGACGCTGACGGTGGACAAGGTGCGCTACCAGCTCGGCCGCCGCGAGCGCTATGGCGTGGCCTCGACCTGGCTCGGCGAATTCGCGCAACCGGGCGAGCAATTCAAAGCCTATGTCCAGAAGGCCCACGCCTTCTGCCTGCCCCAGGACGCAACCCTGCCCGTCATCATGGTCGGACCCGGCACCGGCGTGGCCCCGTTCCGCAGCTTTTTGCAGGAGCGGGCGGCGGTGGATGCGCCGGGCAGGAACTGGCTGTTCTTTGGCCACCAGCACCGGGAATTCGACTTTTTCTACGAGGAAGAATTCACCGCCCTGCAGAACGCCGGCAAACTCGACCGCCTGACGCTGGCCTGGTCGCGCGATTCGGGCGAGAAAATCTACGTGCAGGACCGCATGCGGCAAGTCGGCCCCGACCTCTGGGCCTGGCTGGAACAAGGCGCGCATTTCTACATCTGCGGCGACGCCAAACGCATGGCCCGCGACGTCGAGCGCGCGCTGGTCGATGTGGTGGCGACCTATGGCGCGCGCAGCAGCGAGCAGGCGATTGCGTTTGTGGCCGGGTTGAAGAAGGCGGGGCGGTATCAGGCGGATGTGTATTGAGGGAACAGAGGTGACAGCAATTCAAAAAAAAGATTTGTAGCTGAAGCCATCTCAGTTGGCACCGTTTCACGCTCACACCAACGACACGCCGCCAAAGCGGCCACATCGCCTATAGCACTCACCCCGCCAGCACCTCCGGCCCCCGCTCCACCGAAAGCCGCATGCCGACGCTGCCCAGCACCGCCAGCAAGGTTTTCAGCGTTGGGTTGCCTTTGGGGGAGAGGGACCGGTAGAGCGCCTCGCGGCTGATCCCGGCTTTGGCGGCCACGGCACCCAGCCCGCCGCACGCCTCGGCAAGGGCACGCAGGGCCAGGAGGCCGGCGGCGCGATTTTCCGGATCATCCAGCGATTCCATCGCAACCTTGAGGTATTCCACCGCCAGTTCGCGATCAGCGCGCAAGCGTGCCACTTCATTGTCATGGTAGGAGACAACCCGATTTAATTGCGTCATTTGCTGGCGTCCTTCCACTCCTGCCAAAATTGTTTTGCCCGCTTGATATCCGCTGCCTGCGTATTCTTGTCGCCCCCGCACAACAAAATGATCACGGATTTGGCATGCTGCCCGATGTAAACCCGGTATCCTGCACCTGCATGAACACGCAACTCGCTTACGCCCTCCCCGACTGGCTTGACGTCCCCAAGGTTTCCAGCCTGCACTTGACGAAGGCGGAACTGAATTCGCGCCAGAGCCATTTTGTCGCGGAGACTATCAAGCCAGACCGTGAATGGCGACCGGCCACTGGCATCCACATATTCCAGCAACTCAAACATCGATTGTAGCTTTCAAGTTACAAAAATCCCGGTTTAAAGTCAACCTCCAAGATACTCACCCCTGCGGGAGCACAATCCGGAAGGTCGCCCCGCCCGCCCCGGCAATCTGCGGGGCCAGCATGATGGTGCCGCCATGGGCGCGCACCAGATCGGCGGCAATCGCCAGCCCCAGCCCCGAGCCGCCCGCCCGGGTCGAACCCTGAAAGGCCTCGAACAGCTTTTGCCGGGCCAGCGGCGTGAAGCCGGGGCCGTTATCCGACACTTCCAGCAGCACATCGCGGTTGACGCGCCAGGCGCGGAATTTTATGCACGCAGACTGGCCCCCTGAAGCGCCAGCGCCCGACAGCGCCTCCACCGCATTGCGGCCAAGGTTGACCAGCACGCGCAGCATCTGGTCTTCATCGGCGCGGATTTCGAGGCCGGCGGCGACGTCCTGCACAAATTCGATGCCGCCAGTCGCCACCGGCTGCACGTTTTCCACCGCCTCGGCGACCAGCGCGGCCAGCTTCACTTTGGCAAATTTCGGCGCTTCATCCACGGCGCGGCCATAGGCCAGGGTGGACTGGCAGAAGCGGATCGCCCGGTCCAGCGTCGCCACCAGTTTGGGTGCCAGGCGCTGCGTCAGCGGGTCCGGCACATCGGCGAGGCGGTCGGTCAACAACTGGGCCGAGGCCAGCATATTGCGCAGGTCATGGTTGATTTTGGCCACCGCGAGGCCAAGCGCCGCCAGATGCTTCTTCTGGTTCAATTCGCGCACCAGCACTTTTTGCATGGAGGCCAGGGCCTCTTCGGCGTGGCCCAGCTCATGCGGCTGGCCGGAGGGGATGATGATGCGCGAGGCATCCTCCGGATTGGCCCCGAACAGCATGAGATTATTGGTCAGCCGCGCCACCGGGCGCAGCACCAGCAGGTGCATCGCTGCTACGGCCAAAGCCGCCACCATCAGCGAAATCGCCAGCGACAGCAGCAGGATATTGATGGAATAGCGCCGCATCGCCGTCTGCAGCTGGCCCTCGTCCATCGTGATTTCGATGGAATCGCCACCCATGGGCGCATTGCCGATAACATTGAGCGTGCGCCCGGGTGCCGCCAGCAGCGCCCGCCACGAGGCGGTAATCGCCTGCCACGCACTGGCGGTTCTGGCATCATAGGTCTCGTCCACCATCGGCGGCATGTCGGAGACGGCGAGCAGGCGGCGGGAATTGTGGATTTTGATGACGATCGTCTTGGCCCCCACCGTCTCCAGCAATTCCTTCGACAAGGCCTCCGGCACCATGTCAGCGGGTGCCGCTTCCAGCACGAGGGCGGCAATATAGGCTGCGCTCAGCCGGTCATTCAGCCAATTGTTGCGGAAATTGGCGACGGAAGGCACGTAAATCGCAATTTCCGCCAGCATGACAAAGCCGATGATCAACACCAGCACCCGGCCTGACAGGCCAAAGCCGCGCCTGGCCGGGCGCAAGGGTTCCGCTTCAGCAGGTTCGGGCGGAACGCTGGTAATCGCTTCTGTCATCGCATCACCCAAACCAGCGGAAAAACCGAAGCGCGCGCGCCAGCCACGGGTTGCGCAGGCTGGCGGCATAATCCGTCACCGCCACCCGGCGCGCAATTTCGCCCCGCGTCGGGTAGGGCAGCACCACGCCAGCCATATCCCTGATTTTCATGCCCTTGCTGATCGCCAGCGCCCAGATGCCGATGAGGTCGCCCGCCCCCGCGCCGCAAATGCCGGCTCCGAGGATCACGCCTTTCCTGTCTGTCACCACCTTGACCAGCCCCTGCGTCGCCCGCTCGGCTTGCGCCCGGTCATTCTCGCTGAACGGCCAGCGCAGCACGTTAATCTGCCGGTGGATTTTCCGCGCCTGCGCTTCGGACAGACCTGTGCTGGCAATTTCAGGGTCAGAGAAAATCGCCGAGGGCACCATCTGCGGCTGCACCTCGACCGACTGGCGGAACAAGGCCGCGCGCACCACCAGCCCGGCATGGTAATTGGCCAGATGCGTCTGCTGCCCCTGCCCGGCGACATCGCCAATGGCGTAGATGCGCTTGTTGCTGGTGCGCAAACGGCCATCCACCCGGATGCCCCTGGGATCAAACTGCACGCCGGCCGCCTCCAGCCCCAGGTTATGGACATTCGGGGTGCGCCCGGCGGCGACGAGCAGGTGCGAGCCATCCACCGTCTCCTCCACCCGAATCCCCTCCAGATACAGCCGCACGCCGCTGCCGCGCGGCTCGACCCGGATAATCCTGACATTCTCGCGCACAACAACGCTTTCCGCCGCCAGTTGCCGCAGTACGGGGGCGGACAATTCGCTGTCGACATTGGCCAGCGCCGCCCCTGCTTCCAGCACGGTGACTTCCGATCCCAGCCTCCGGAACGCCTGTGCCAGCTCAATCCCCATCGGCCCCGCACCGATGATGATCAGTCGGGCGGGCAGTTCCTTCAGGTCAAACACGCTTTCATTGGTCAGCGGGCGCACCAGTTCCATGCCTTCGACTGGCAGCGGCGCAGGCGAGGATCCGGTGGCGATGACAAACCGCCGCGCCTGAATGACATAGCCGCCTGCCTCGCAACGGGTTGGCGAGGCAAAGCGGGCGGAAGCGCGGATCACCCTGACCCCCATCGCCTCGAACCGCGCCTGCGAATCATTGGGGGCAATGGCGGCGATGACCCCCCGCACATGCGCCTGCACCGCCGCAAAATCCGTCTTCGGCTCTGGCGCGCCAATGCCAAACTTCCCGGCCTGGCGCATCGCATGGGCGGTATGGGCCGCCGCAATCAGCGCCTTGGAAGGCACGCAGCCATGGTTGAGGCAATCCCCGCCCATCTCGCCGCGCTCGACCAGCACAACCGGCACGCGCATGGCGGCGACGGCGGCCGCCACCGACAGGCCGCCCGAGCCTGCGCCAATGACGCACAAATCCGGCTTGAGAATTTCAGGCATGGGCGAAGCGTCCCGGTTTCATTGGATGCTGCCACCCGTGCCCGCCTTCTTGCGCATGTGCCAGCGTTTGACAAGAACCGGCGCCAGCGACAGCAGCGCCAGTGCGGTGAAAGCCAGCAAAATGGCCGGGCTGAGCAGGCTGCCCAGCGACAGTTTTATCCGGCACCCGGCTGCGCCGGAG
>JAYVYA010000172.1:0-2079 GCA_043784745.1 Hyphomicrobiales bacterium | reverse complement strand
GCGGCCCGTGACCACATGCACCGGCGCTTTGGCGCTCAATGCCGGGCAGGTGACGTTTTCCTACCCGACATCGGTCGCGATTGTCGGCGGCGAGTGGTTTGACCTGCTGCATGCGACCAAGGGTCGGCGCGCCTATCAGGTCACGGATATTATTTCCGCAACCGTATCGGGAGCGAACACAATTTATGTGGCGGCGATCAGGCCCCCGATCCGGGAAGCGACGGCGACAAATCCGGCCATGAATCTTCAGCGGCCATCGTGCAACATGCGGCTGGAGCCTGGAACGGACATGCCGTTCGACATTGAATCTGCATGGGTTTCTCGCCCCGAAGTCAGCTTCATCGAAGCGTTTTGACACCTCCCAAAGCATAGAATTGGACTGAAACAATGGGATCAACCCTGACGAAGGCGGTTGCGCTTTGGGTGAATGGCGCGGCATGGGACAAGCCGCAAGGCGTGTTGATGATAGCCGATGCCGACGGGCGGCTCGGCACGCTGGAAACCGGGGTTGCGGCGGAAATCACCAATCGCACCAATGGCGAAAACACGCTCACCGCGAATCTTGCAGCCGAGACAACGCGGGCAACGGGTGCCGAGAATGCGGAGACAACGCGCGCCATGGCTATTGAAGCCGCGTTCCCGATGATCGCCCGCCAGACGCACCGGCCCGGCGAAAGCGTGCTGGGATTTACTCAGTCTCTGGCGGGCGGCGACCCGGCGCTTTTGCCGCGCCTGCCCATTTCGCTTATAACATTTGCCGATGCTGGTTTTGTCGCTCGCGTTACCGGCGCAGCAATCGTCGCGGAGAGGTCGCTTCGCGCCATCGAGCCTGGCAGACTCTACAAGGTCAGATTCGTAGTGCAGCGGCGCGTCGATACGACCGATCCTTCCAATGACGGCGTTGTTTTGGCGATTGCATGGTATGACCAGGCGCATAACGCGCTGGCAGGAGCATCTGCTTCAACGCAGATGCAAACTCTGACAGCTTTCACCACAGGTAGCGGGCGCACCGAGGTCTTCAAGGATATCGCCCGCGCCGCTGGAACGCTTGTTGATTTCGTTGCGCCCGCAGGCGCAATCTATGCGCGCGCCTTTGTCCAGACATTTGGCAATTTGTGCCAGACCGATGTCGAGATATGCACCGTCTCGGATATCTCGGATCAGACAACAACAAGCGTCGATGTGACCGCCACAAACGCGCGTGTGGCAGCCATTGAATCCCTCAATCTCGGGGCGCGGACGACGGCGCTGGAATCGGCTGTGACAGCTCCAAACAGCCTATCTTACCCAACACAAGGCGCGGCTGTCGCAGCTACAGTCCCCGCAACCGTCCTTGTGGTCAGGCTGCTTGGTAAATCAACAGCAGGCGATGGCGACGGCGGCGATTATGTCAAGGTCGGATCATCCGCGCCGGGCGGGTTCACATCGGCCAACGGCCTGTTTTTCGCGCGCATCACCCGGTTTTCGGCGTTCGATGTCGCCTTGCTTCCTACAACCCTGCCCGCAGTTGCCGGTATCTGGTGGCTCGACGGCGGCTCTCTTTCCGTTTCACAATAAGGAAATACCCATGAAATTCAAAATCCTTGGCCTCGCCGCCGCCCTGGTAGTCTCTGCCTTGCATGGTGTCCAGGCGCAGCAATACCCGTCCCCGCGCATGTGGATGCCTCGGTCAAGCGGCGTGATGACGTTCGACGTGCCGCCCGTATTCACCGGGCAGACCGGCTATTGCCAGGCGCACGGGATATCGCCACTCACCTGCCTTGCGACGGTGCCGGTTGCCGATATCAACGGCGTGGTCAGCGGGACGGGCGTTTATACTGGCGACGGGCGCGTGTCCCTGGTGCAGCCCACCGCCAAAACGGCATTGGCCATTTACGGGCCGATTGTGCCCCCCTCCTACAGGTTTTATGGCGTCACGCGGTCGGTGCTCGACCAGGAACCCGGAACGACGGTCCAGAGTAGCTCGGCATTCGATGCATACACATATAATAATGTGGCTGTTGGCGGCGCAGGCCACGCTGCTTCCGCTGTTGGTTTATTCACGGATGGGGTCAATGCCGTAGCGGGGGCTGCGACTTG
>JAYVYA010000171.1:0-12176 GCA_043784745.1 Hyphomicrobiales bacterium | reverse complement strand
GCCAAAGAGCATATTGTGGCGGGTGATATTTTTCAGGTGGTGCTGTCGCAGCGTTTTACCGCGCCCTTTGCCCTGCCTGCCTTCGCGCTTTACCGGGCGCTGCGCCGCGTCAACCCTGCGCCTTTCCTGTGCTATCTCGATTTCGGCGGCTTCCAGATTGTCTGCTCCTCGCCGGAAATTCTGGTGCGGGTGCGCGAGGGCAAGGTCACCATCCGCCCCATCGCCGGCACGCGCTGGCGCGGCAAGACTCCTGCCGAGGACAATGCGCTGGCCGCCGAACTGCTGGCCGACCCGAAGGAGCGGGCCGAGCATTTGATGCTGCTCGACCTTGGCCGCAATGATGTCGGCCGCGTCGCTGAGATCGGCACGGTCAATGTCACCGATAAGTTTTTCGTCGAGCGCTACAGCCATGTCATGCACATTGTCTCCAACGTCGAAGGACAGCTTGACCCGGCGCATGACACTATTGATGCACTGGCGGCGGGCTTTCCGGCGGGCACCGTATCAGGCGCGCCAAAGGTGCGGGCAATGCAGATCATCGACCATCTGGAGCGCGACAAGCGCGGCATATACGGTGGCTGCATCGGCTATTTCGGTGCCTCGGGCGAGATGAACACCTGCATCGTCCTGCGCACCTCCATCGTCAAGGACGGTTTTATGCATGTGCAGGCAGGGGCCGGGATTGTGTTCGACTCCGAACCCGCCTCCGAGCACCGCGAGTGCGTCAACAAGGCGATGGCGCTGTTCCGCGCGGCGGAAGAAGCCGTGCGGTTTGCCACGCGGGCGAAGCGGGGGCAGTGAACTCCGGTGCGCGGGAGTCCCGCCCGCTCTCCCCGCGATTCTGCCCTTACCGGAAAGGGCGACCGGGACGGTCGCGTTCCAGAGTGCGACTTGACCTCCCCCACACTTGGCCCGACAAGGGTTCGCAAAACCGGACTGGAACCATGCCCAACGTCACCCTGATCGACAATTACGACAGCTTCACCTGGAACCTCGTGCACTATCTGGGCACACTTGGTGCCAAAGTGACGGTATGGCGCAATGACAAGATCAGCGTGGCCAGTGTCATCGCGGCGAAACCCGATGCCATCGTACTCTCCCCCGGCCCCGGCACGCCGGACGAGGCGGGGATTTGCCTGGATCTGGTGCGCGAAGCGAAGGAAATTCCGCTGATGGGCGTTTGCCTCGGCCATCAGGCTATCGGCCAGGTGTTCGGCGGCACCATCCGTCGCGCCATCCCCATGCACGGAAAACTGTCGCGCATCGAGCATGAGGGGCAGACCCTGTTTCGCGGCATCAATGGTTCGTTTGAGGCGACGCGCTACCATTCGCTGGTGGTGGACCAGAATGGCCTGCCCGAAACGCTGGCTGTAACCGCAAAAACAGAAAACGGCCTGGTCATGGGCCTGAGCCACACGGCGCGTCCGGTGCATGGCGTGCAATTCCATCCCGAAAGCATTGCCTCCGAGCACGGCCACCGCATCTTTCAGAATTTTCTTGATCTGGCGCAGGTTTGGAACCAGCGCCACCGCTCCGGGGACAGATAATGGAAGCGTTCAAACCCCTGCTGGCCAAAGTCGCGACCGGTGCCAGCCTGACCAGGGCCGAGGCCGATACGGCTTTTGAAACAATCCTGTCGGGCGAGGTGACGCCCGCCCAGACCGGCGCGTTTCTGATGGCGCTGCGGGTGCGCGGAGAAACGGTGGATGAAATCACCGGAGCCGTCACCGCGATGCGCCGCAAGATGCTGCGGGTGAATGCGCCAGCTGGTGCCATCGACATCGTTGGCACGGGCGGTGACGGGCACGGCACCTACAATGTCTCGACGCTGGCTGCGCTGATTGTGGCGGGCTGCGGCGTTCCGGTGGCCAAGCACGGCAACCGCGCCGCTTCCTCCCGCTCCGGTTCCAGCGATGTTTTGACGGCGCTGGGCGTGCGCATTGGCGGCACGCCCGCCTCGGTGCGCCATTGCCTTGATCAGGCTGGCATTGGCTTCATGATGGCGCAGACCCACCATGCCGCCATGCGCCATGTCGGCCCGGTGAGGGTGGAATTGGGCACCCGCACGATTTTCAACCTGCTCGGCCCCTTGTCCAACCCGGCAGGCGTCAAGCGCCAGCTTCTGGGCGTTTTTTCGCAGGTCTGGCTGAAGCCTCTGGCTGAAGTGCTGCGCCAGATGGGCAGTGAAAAAGTCTGGCTGGTGCACGGCTCCGACGGTCTCGACGAAATGACCACAACCGGACCAACCCATATCGCGGCGCTGGAGGATGGCAATATCCGCCTGTTTGACGTGTCCCCGGAACAGTTTGGCCTCGCCCGTGCCAGCCTCGCCGATCTCAAGGGCGGCGATGCGAGCCATAATGCGGTGGCGCTGACCGGGGTGCTCGACGGGCAGAAGAACCCCTATCGCGATATTGCCGTGTTCAACGCAGCAGGATCGCTGGTGGTAGCGGGCAAGTGCAAGGATTTGGCTGAGGGCGTCGCGGTGGCCGGGCAATCGCTCGACACCGGCGCGGCCCGCAATGTGCTGGACCGGCTGGTGCAGGCTTCCAATGCGGAGATCGAGGGCGCATGAGCGACATTCTGCAAAAGATCGAAGCTTACAAGCGGACCGAAATTGCCGAGGCCAAGGTGCGGATGCCGCTGAGCGCGCTGGAGCGCCAGATCAAGGGTTGCGAGCCGCCGCGCGGCTTCGTCCATGCCATCGAGCGCAAGATAGATGCGGACCGGTTTGCCCTGATTGCCGAAATCAAGAAAGCCAGCCCGTCCAGGGGGCTGATCCGCGCCGATTTCGATCCGCCAGCGCTGGCGCAGGCTTACCAGAGGGGCGGGGCGGCCTGCCTCTCGGTGCTGACCGATATGCCCTCGTTTCAGGGCAAGCCGGAATTTTTGGGGGCCGCCCGCCAGGCGACCCGCCTGCCCTGCCTGCGCAAGGATTTCATGTTTGACCCCTATCAGGTGTTTGAGGCCAGGGCCTGGGGTGCCGATTGCATCCTCATCATCATGGCCGCAGTGACCGACAAGGAAGCAAGGGCGCTGAATGCCGCCGCGCACGACCTCCAGCTGGATGTTCTGGTGGAAGTGCATAACGAGGCCGAGCTGTTGCGGGCCTTGCCGCTGGAGACCCGGCTGATCGGCCTCAACAACCGCGATTTGCGCAGCTTTGAGGTCTCGCTGGAGGTCAGTGACCGGCTGGCGGCTTTGGTGCCAAAGGGCCGGATTGTCGTGGCTGAAAGCGGCATTTTCACCCATGCCGATTGTTTGCGTCTGCAAAAGAGCGGCATCAACGCCTTGCTGGTCGGCGAAAGCCTGATGCGCCAGCCCGATGTGGCCAGCGCGACGCACTTGCTGCTGACCGGCGGCACGGACATGCCGGCATGAGCCGCCTGACCCATCTCACGGCGCAGGGCGAGGCCCATATGGTCGATGTCGCCGGCAAAGCGGTGACAGCGCGGATGGCGCGCGCCATCGGTCATGTCGCCATGCAACCGGAGACTCTGGCTCTGACGCTCTCGGGCGATGCCAAAAAGGGCGATGTGCTGGGCACGGCCCGCATTGCCGGGATTATGGCGGCCAAGCGGACGCATGAATTGATTCCGCTGTGCCACCTGCTCGCCATTTCCAAAATTACGGTCGATATCTCGCCTGATTCGTCCCTGCCCGGCTTGCGGGTGGCGGCCATGGTCAAGGTGCTGGGCCAGACCGGTGTCGAGATGGAGGCGCTGACCGCTGTCAGTGTCGCCTGCCTGACCATCTACGACATGCTGAAAGCCGCCGATCGCTTCATGCAGATTGGCGGGATTGGCATGGTGGAGAAAACGGGCGGCAAATCAGGCACCTGGATCGCACCTTCAAAACCCTGAAACGAGACCGACGATGCCAGCCGAACCGCTTTTAAGTGTTGCCGATGCCCTGGCGCGGGTGCTGGCGGGAGCTGCTATGCTGGGCCAGGAGCACCTGCCACTCGAGCAATGCTTTTCGCGCCGGCTCGCAGCCGACCTTGCCGCCACCCGCACCCAGCCGCCAATGGCTGTTTCGGCCATGGATGGCTATGCCTTGCGGGCGCAGGATTGCGTTTTGGCCCCGGCCCGCCTGACCCTGACTGGCGAGAGCGCCGCCGGGCGCGGGTTTGCGGGCGAGCTTGGCGCAGGCCAAACGGTGCGCATCTTCACTGGCGCGCCGGTGCCCAGGGGCGCGGATGCCGTGCTGGTGCAGGAACGGGCGGAAGTTTCGGGAAATAATATCACCGCTCTGGAGCCGGTGGCCAGCGGTCGCAACATCCGCCCGGCGGGTCTTGATTTCAGCACCGGCGACGTGCTGCTGCGCCGGGGCCGCCGCCTCGGCGCGCCCGAGCTGGCGCTGGCCGCCGCCATGAACCATGCCGTGCTGCCGGTGGCGCGCCAGCCGCGCGTAGCCATTCTGGCGACCGGGGACGAGCTGGTGCGGCCGGGGCAGATGTCGGGGCCGGAGCAGATTGTCGCCTCCAATACCTTCGCCATTGCGGCCTATGTGTTGGCAGCGGGCGGCATTCCGCTGGACCTTGGCATTGCAGGCGATGACTATGCCGCTCTGGAGCGCAGCATCCACGCGGCCAAAGCTGCCAGGGCGGACATTCTGGTGACACTGGGCGGCGCCTCGGTTGGCGATCACGATCTCGTGAAGAGCGCTCTGGCGCGCGAGGGCATGAGCCTGGATTTCTGGCGCATTGCCATGCGCCCCGGCAAACCCCTGATCCACGGCCATTTGGGGGACATGCAAATACTCGGCCTGCCCGGCAACCCGGTCTCCTCCATCGTCTGCGCCATCCTGTTTCTGCAACCGCTGGTCCGCGCTCTCAGCGGCGACATTCATGCGGCGGCAGACCTGACCGAACCGGCGGTGCTGGCGGTCGATGTAGCGGCCAATGACGGGCGCGAGGATTACATGCGCTCCGGCCTGTCCGCCCAGCCCAATGGCCCGCCGCTGGTGACGCCGTTCGCCCGGCAGGATTCATCCATGCTGCGCATTCTGGCCGAGGCGGAATGCCTGCTGGTGCGCGCACCCCACGCTCCGGCGGCCCTCAAAGGTGAGGCGGCGCGGGTGATTCGGCTGGATCACGGCTGGCGCTAGAGCCTCCCGCAAGCTGATGGAATGTTCAGGATTGCCGGCTGCGCCGCTTTATATTTCGCCTGAATGTGAAGTGCTTCAATAGTCAGACGGCATGCGCGGAAGCCAGCAGGCGCGAACATTCTTCCAGTTCGGCCAGCGCCCCCCGCAACAGGGCGAGGCCGGAGGGCGAAAGGCGGGGGGCGGCCAGCGCCCGCTGCGCCGGTGCCTCGGCAAACCCGGCAAAGCCAGGCGTTGCCGGCACTTCGGGTTCGGGCGCATAATTTTTTTCAGGATCGGCAATAGTTTCGCCCGCCAGCATGGCACGGGCCATGGCCACCAAAGCCCGGACCCCCTGCTCTTTCAGGATGCGCTGCACGCCCTTGATCGTATAGCCTTCGCCATAGAGCAAATGCTTGATGGCACGGACCAGATCGACATCATCGGGGCGATAATAGCGCCGCCCGCCGCCGCGCTTCAGCGGCTTGATCTGGGTGAACCGGGTTTCCCAGAAGCGCAGCACATGCTGTGGCAGGTCCAGTTCCTCCGCAACTTCGCTGATGGTGCGGAACGCATCTGCATCCTTGTCCAAAGCCTTCCCCCCTCAAGGACATCGACCGTGGCCTAGTCCGCCTCCACTCCGCCTTCCAGCCCGTTGACCCTGGCCCGCAGGACATTTGAAGCCTTGAATACCATGACCTGACGCGGCAGGATCGGCACTTCTATGCCGGTTTTGGGGTTGCGTCCAATGCGATTGCCCTTGGCGCGCACCAGAAATGAACCAAAGGAGGACAGTTTGACCGATTCGCCGGATTCCAGCACGCCCGACACTTCCTCCAGAAACATTTCGACCAATCCGGCTGATTCCGCTCGCGAAAGGCCGATTTTCTGATAGACAGCTTCCGACAGGTCCACACGGGTGACGGTTCGTGCTTCCGCTTTCTTGACAACCACATTTTTCATCAAAGGCCCCGTCATAAAAAAGTTTGCGCCGGTGTTGTCGCGCCAAAAAAGATTCTGGCTGCGCAACAAACAGCTAATTCAACAATCACGATGCTAGTGCTGCGCAAACAAACGCCCAGCCGACAAGCTGCAATTTCAGGCAACTCCGTCACCGCATCCGCAGAACATGTTTCCAAAGCAGATTGCGCTTACTTAAAGTTGCCCTTTAACCAATGTTGAAAATTTAGGCATCTAATTGCGTGCAAGTCAAGCTTGTTTAAAAGAATTCCGTGTGAAGCGCCGGGTTTTTCGGTTGCCGCCGCTGTTTTGGTGGCGACATCGCCCTGTAGCACTCGGGCTGCGGCCGGTTTTCCTCAGGGGAACCGAATGAAGGAGTCTACGCTGCAAGGAGGCTTGCGAGATAGTCGTCACTTGACCTCTCCCCCCCAATCCCCCACACCCCCCGCATGACCCTCGACCTCAACGCCCGCCTTACCATCGACAAACTCGGCCAGCGCGGCGAGGGCATCGCCCACGGCCCCCAGGGCACCCTCTATATCCCCCACGCCCTGCCCGGCGAGACCATCATTGCCGAGCTTGACCGGGACCGGGCCAAACTGGTGCGGGTGGAAAACCCCTCGCCCGATCGTATTGCCCCGGTTTGCCCGCATTACACCCTCTGCGGCGGCTGTGCCGTGCAGGGCTGGGCCGCCCTGCCCTATCTTGCCTGGAAGCAGGCGCTGGTGGCCGATGCGCTGGTTCATGCGGGCATCACCGCGCCGGTCTCGCCGGTGATCGACGCCCATGGCGAGGGGCGGCGGCGGGTGACGTTTCATGCCCGCACATTTCACGATGCGCGCGGCTTCCTGCATGTCGAGACCGGTTTTATGCAGGCCCGCGCCCACAAGATCATCGAGATTGACGCCTGCCCCATTCTCGCCCCCGGCCTTGCTGCGGCGCTGGCGGGTGCGCGGGCTGTGGCCAAAGTTCTCGCCCTTCTGGAAAAGCCGCTCGATATCGTGATCAGCACGACGAACACCGGCCTCGATGTCGATATCAAGGGCTGCGGCGCGCTGGACTTTCACCTGACGAAAAAACTGATGAAACTGGCAGAAGTGCATGATTTTGCCCGTATATCCAACCACGGTGCTATCCTGCTGGAGCGCCGCCCGCCGCAATTGGTCATGGGCCGCGCCAATTTGATTCTGCCGCCCGGCGGCTTTTTGCAGGCGAGTGTTTTGGGCGAGGAAACCATCGCCGGCCTCGTGCTCGCCGCCACCAGAAAGGCCAAACGGGTAGCGGACCTGTTCGCGGGTGTGGGCACTTTTGCGCTGCGGCTGGCTACCCATGCCGCTGTCCATGCCGTGGAGAGCGATGCCAGGGCTCTCGCCGCCTGCCAGCGCGCCGCGCATGACACACCAGGCCTGAAAGCCCTGACCGGCGAGGCCCGTGACCTGATGGTGCGCCCGCTAACCAGTGCCGAACTCGACCGGTTTGATGCATTGGTGTTCGACCCGCCGCGCGCCGGGGCGCAGGCACAGGCCACCCAAATCGCCAGGTCCTGCGTGCCGCGTGTCGTCGCCGTCTCCTGCAATGTCCAGACCTTTGCCCGCGACGCCAAAATACTGATGGAGGGCGGCTACACGCTCGACAGCGTCACCCCCGTCGACCAGTTCCGCTATTCCCCGCATGTCGAAATGGTCGGGGTTTTCTCGCGGCCAGCGGCGAAGACGAAAAAGCGCGGGTTGCTGTCGTGAGCCGGCGGATCAGGCAGCGCAGCATTTCTTGAATTTTTTGCCGCTGCCGCACGGGCACGGATCATTGCGGCCGACGTTTTTGTGGGGGTTGAGGAAGGGTTCGGATTCACCAAAGCGTTCGAGCGACAGGGGCAAGCGTTCCGGAAATTCGTTTTCCAGGTTCTCCCTGTCCTCCCGTTCACCCCTCCCGTCAAAGCTGGCCCATGCAGACAATTCCTCGATCACGTCACCAAGCGGTCTGAACTGCAGATGTTTGAAAATGGCTTCAAATCCGGAATTGGCCCGCAAGTTTGCCAAATCCTCCTGAAAGCGCTCGAGTGTTGTAAAACTTTGCAGTCTGTTTTGGGCATAAAGGGCTTCCGCTTTGGCAAGCAAATCGCTGAAATCCATGCAGGCAACGCACTGCGTCCATTCATAGGCGTAGAAATCTTCATCAAGCAGTCCATCAAACGTCTCAAGCAGCAATTGGTGCACATAATCGCGCGGCAATTTATGGTCAGCCGCAAGGCAAGTGAGCGTGGTCAAAGCGGTGGCGCGGAAAAACTCATTCCCCAGCGGGTCCATCGCAACTGCCTTCAGGGGAGCCGGGTCTCCATCCCATGTCGCTAACAGGACCGTTCCAAGCAACTCACTTGCGGCGTCGCCGAGCATATAGTTCAATGCTTCATCGTTGTGCATGAACTGGCATAGCGGCGCAAAGGCACCTGTTTCCTTCATCTGCCCGCAGAGCAGCGTGATGTACAGGCCGGTATTGTCATAGCCGCCCTCCGGAGGGGGCAGGCCGGCATGGTCCCGAAGCCATTGAACGAAGACGGGCCCGGCTTGATCCCAATGTGCTATCGACCAGCGCATGGCATTTTCCGGCAAATTGTAGATTGCGGCGGCAAAGGCCTCCATCATTTCGTCTGGCGTGAACTCGATCCGGTCCAGCAGCACGCCAAGTCTTGCCGACCGTGCGGTCTTTTCAGAATGGGACAGGGACATGGCGTGCCTTTTGGGTGCTGTTGAAAGGGGTTCTGCAGATTTCGAGCTAGCCTAAGCCCGCAGGGGCAAACTGTGCAATCCGGGCGAAGGCTTTGTCCCCGGCTTAATGCACTACCCCGACTTGGCCAGCGGGGTTGATGGCAGACGGCTTTTGCGGCAGGTATCCTCCAGTGCCGGGGCGAAAAACGTTCCAGCAAACTTCAAGGACCGCATGGATTTCCTCAACCAGGTCACCCAAATTACCGGGGCCGCCCATGTCTTCACAGCAGCGGCGGACATGGCTGCTTGTCTCGCCGAGCCGCGCGGCCTGTTCCACGGCACAGCGCTGGCCCTGGTCAAGCCCGGCACCACGGCAGAGGTCTCCGCCATAGCCGCTTTGTGCCATGCCCATGGCATTGCCATCGTGCCGCAGGGCGGCAATACCGGACTGGTCGGCGGGCAAATCCCCGATGGCAGCGGCCAGCAGGTGCTCCTGTCCCTGCAACGCCTCAACCGCATCCGCGAGACCGATCTGGCCGCCTCCTGCCTTGTTGTCGAGGCGGGGGTCACTCTGGCCGGGGTGCAGCGGGCGGCGGCGGCGGCGGGCCGGCTGTTTCCGCTGTCGCTGGCCTCGGAGGGGTCGTGCACCATTGGCGGCAATCTCTCGACTAATGCTGGCGGCACGGCGGTGCTGGCCTATGGCAATGCGCGCGATCTGGTGCTGGGCCTTGAGGTGGTGCTGGCGGACGGGCGAATTCTCCCGCTGCTGTCAAAGCTGAAGAAGGACAATACCGGCTATGATTTAAAACACCTGTTCATGGGGGCGGAAGGCACCCTGGGCATCATCACGGCGGCAAGCCTGAAGCTTTTCCCCAGGCCACGCTCAATTGCCACCGCCTTTATCGGCCTTGCCAGCCCGGATGCGGCGCTCGCCCTCCTGCAACTGGCGCAGGAGACCACCGGACAGGCGCTGAAAACTTTTGAGCTGATGCCGCGCACCGGCATTGAGTTCGTGCTGCGCCACGCCCCCGGTGCGCGCGAGCCGCTGGGCCAGAGCCATGCCTGGTATGTGCTGCTGGAATTATCCGGCACCAGCGACACTGGCCTCGACGAGGCGCTGGCAGATTTGCTGGCCAGCGCGCTGGACAAGGGGCTGATTGAGGATGCAACCCCTGCCCTCTCCCTCAACCAGCGCAATGCCTTTTGGGCGTTGCGCGAAAGCTTGTCGGACGTGCAAAAGCTGGAGGGCGGCTCGATCAAACATGATGTCAGCCTGCCCATTGCCCTTGTGCCAGCATTTTTGCGCGCGGCGGAAGCGGCGGTGACGCGCCTGATTCCCGGCGCGCGCCTGGTGCCCTTCGGCCATCTGGGCGATGGCAATATCCATTACAACGTCTCCCAGCCCGCAGGTGCGGACAAGGCGGCGTTTCTGGCGCGGTGGGGGCAAGTGAACGAAGTGGTCCATGCCCTGGTCATCGCCATGGGCGGCTCGTTCTCCGCCGAGCATGGCATTGGCACACTGAAGCGCGGCCTGCTGGCCCGCTACAAGGACCCTGTGGCGCTGGAAGTGATGCGGGCGGTGAAGGCGGCGCTGGATCCCGGGGGGATCATGAACCCCGGCAAAGTGCTGTAACCTGCCTTCGTGCGCTTGTTGCCCCTGGTGCCCCTGGTGGTAAAATTTACCACGAAGGCACAAAGGACACGAAGACAAAGGCTTCATCGCCCCGCCTGCAGCGGCACTTGCACTCCCGGCCCGTCATTGCCCACCTTGTTCACCGCATCGCTGATGGCAATACATTCCATTCGCTCCTCCGCAGCTGGTTGCAGCAATTGCAACGCATCCGCCGTCGCCCGCTCGTCCGTCTCCAGCCAACGCCCGAAATCGGCCTGTTCCACCATCGCTGGCATCCGTTCGTGGATAGGTCCCAGCACCCGGTTGGCGGGCACGGTAATCAGGCAGGCGGTTTCGATTTCACTGCCATCGGGCGTCAGCAAATGCTCCCACAGCCCCGCCACCCCCATCGGCGCGCGGTCGGCGCGGCGGATCAGCCAGGGCTGGCTTTTGCTTTTGCCGAACCTCTGCCATTCGTAATAGCCATCCATCACAAACAGGCCGCGCCGCCGCCGCAAGGCATTGCGGAAGCTCGGCTTTTCGGTCAGTGTTTCACTGCGGGCATTGATAATCAGCGGAAAATTCTTCACATCCTTGACGAAACCGGGCAAAAAAGCCCCAGCGCACCAGCGCGAAATGCCGCCGCAATGCACCGTCCCCCCCGCGCTCCACCCGCACAATTGGCACCGGCTGGGTTGGGGCTACATTATAGCGGGCCGGAAAATTGGGCTGCTCGACATAGTCAAACAGCGCCCGCATCGCGTCGGGTGGCAAGGTTATGGCATATCGGCCGCACACATCCGCCTCCCTGCGTTCCCTTGCGTCATTTTCACCGGCACTGGCATGTCATTTTCATCGCCGCCGTCAATACATTTTTATTGACTTACCGGCATTCTGAAACGGCTATTCCGCACCTAACCCGTGGCCAGATGCCCCAGCCAGCCGTTTTTCGTCCTTGCGAGCCCCAGCCTGCCCGTGCGCTGGACAATCTGGAGGCCCGTGCGCTGGCGCTGGTCAATCCAAAATCCGGCATTGCCAATGATTATCTCAACCTGTTCAACGAGATTATCATGCTGGTCGAGAATTTTCCGGCCATGCCGGAACTGGCGGACGATATTCTGGCCTGGAAACTGGTTTCCTACCGGGAATATTTTGCCAATTCGAGCCTGCCTGGCCGCACGATCGCTCTGGACGCCTATGATCGCCTGCGGCCCGATGTCCGCACCGCCTTCGAACAGGTGACCGAGGAAATTGCGCATACTGGCTATCGCGTCGCCGGGCAATTGCGCCGCCTCGGCCCGTCCGGCCATGCCGAAACCGTGCTGGCACAAATGTGTGCGGAGGCCAGCATGGCCATGCTGAATGGCTTGCAGCGCGCCACGCATATCGTCAACTTTGGCACGCTGGCGCATCTCGACAATCCCCAGGAACGGATTGACACCCTGATCCGCCGCCGGGTCAGCGGCGGTCGCCGCCGCCTGGACCGGGCCTGAGCGCTTTCAGGCTGACCGGGGCGATGCTGTCATCGGGCACGAAAAAATCCGGAGCCAGGGATTGCGAGGGGTCGGCCCGGTAATGGTCAAACTCCCGCACGCCATTTTCAAACAAAAAGCTGTCGTCGATCAGGAATTTGCCAGTCAGCTCGCGGGACGGCTTGCAGAAAATCAGGTGCGCCGCATCGGCCAGAATTGCCGGCGTGCGCGAAGCCCGCATCAATTTGTCGCCGCCGAGCAGGTTGTTGACCGCCGAGGTCGCAATGGTCGTGCGCGGCCACAGGGCGTTGACGGCGATGCCCTTGCGGCGCAATTCGCCCGCCA
>JAYVYA010000170.1:0-10478 GCA_043784745.1 Hyphomicrobiales bacterium | reverse complement strand
TCGTCGCGGGGATCGCGGGCCTGCCGATCCCGCTGCTCCCGCTCCAGATCCTCTGGCTCAACCTGGTGACGGACACTTTCCCAGCGTTTGCGCTCGCGCGCAAATGCCGCCATGCGGGGCGTTGACGTGGCCTTCGAGCGACGTGCCCGTGCCGAAGGGGATGACCGGAACATCATGGGCGGCGCACAGCTTCACAATCCAGACCATCTCCGCCTCGTCCTGCGGCCAGACCACCGCATCCGGCGGCTGGTTCGGCGTCAGGCTCAGCGTGTGGCCATGCTGGCGGCAGACTTCGCTGGAGGTAACGAAACGGTTGCCAAAGCGCGCGGCAAGCGCCTGCGTGACCATGGCAAGGGTGGGCGGGGTGGAACGGCGGGCGGCTGATGGCACGGGTGGGCCTCGGGTTGGTGTCCCATTGTTGTAACGCGGGCAGCCCGCCCAAAACCAGTGCTTTGATGCAAAAAATCCAGCTGGCAGCCCGGATGGGGGCGTGCGCACCCCGGACCGCGCCCTTCCAGTGCGCCTCTCCATCCCGACCGCGCCCTTCCAGTGCGCTTGTCTATCCGGACCGCGCACTTCCAGTGCGCTCTTGCGCACGGGCGCATTTTCCGGACTGGCGACCGATGGGTTAGCCGAAAGGGGCGCACTGGAAGGGCGCTGTCCGGGGCCCTCAATCCCTTGGCAAAAATCCGAAACCCGGCTTGCCCGCGGTTTCCGCCGCCCCCGGATCATCCGGCGCATTCGGGCGGGCGAAGATGACCGGGGTGGATTGCACGCGGGGGGCGAGCCGTGCCTCCGCCGGCGTCACGGCGGACATATCGGTCATAGCCTCTGGCACCTGTGCCGCAGCGGTCAGCTGCAGCGGTTCCGCCACGGCTTCCACCAGCTCCGGCTCCCCCGCAGCAGCCGGTTCCGCCGGGTGCCAGTCCACCACATGGGCGCTCAATTGCTCATTGGGCGTGCGCCATTCAAACGCATCAATCCGCCCGTTTACGGGCGAAACCGGTGCCCAGGTGTCGGAAATCACGCCATCGGCGACCCAGGCCTTGTCACGCGGGGCGCGGGAGGCGCGGGCCAGCCATTCGCGCACCGGGCCTGTCGCGCCCTTTTCGGTCTCTTCCAGCTGCGCCATCATCAGGCAAGTGCGGGCGGTGGGGCGGCTCTCGCCGTCCACCAGCGGGCGAAGCGCCTCGCGCGCCGCAGCAAAATCGCGCGTGTCCATCGCCGCGCGCGCCATAAGCAGCGCGCTTTCCGGGTCGGACGGGCGCATCCGCGCCAGCACTTTGGCCCGGGCAAACCGGTCGGAGGTGGAATCGCCGGGCCGCACATCCAGATAGGCCCGCGCCAGATCGGGGTGCGTTCCCTCGGCCCACGCCGCTTCAATCACCTTGCCCGCCCGGCGGATGTCGCCCCGGCGGGTCAGCAAGCGCCCGGCCAGCACGGCGGCGGGCACCAGACCGGGTGCGGTTTTCAGGGCGTCGCGGGCCAGTTGCAGGGCGGCGTCCGGCTCCGCCCCGGCTTTGTCGAGCGCGATGGCGGTTTGCAGCACGGCGCGCTGGCGGCCCGCCAGCTTCCGGTCCATGCTGCGCGCCGCTACATTGGCATCCAGAGTTGCCAGCGCGCCCTGCCAGTCGGCCTGGCCGGTCTTGTGTTCCAGCACGGCTTGACCGGCCCAGGGCAGGGGCGCAATGCGATGGGCTTCCTTCGCCAGATCATGCGCGGCATCGTCATCGCCGCGCCGCCGCGCCTCCATATGCAGGCCGCGCAGGCCGAGCAGGCGGGTCTCCGGCTTGTCGAGCATGGTCGTGAAAGCGGCGGACGCAGCCTCGCGATTGCCGCCCAATTGCGCGGCCTGGGCTTTCAGCAGCAGCGACAAGGGTTCGGCGGGCATCAGCCGCAAGGCTTCATCGGCGGCGCGCTGGGCCGCCTTCACATCCCCTGCACCGGCAGCCACCATGCCGCGGGACAGGGCAGCGAGGCCGTGCCGGCGCCGCCGCGCCTTCGAAGCATGCGAAAGCAGCGAGGGAATGCCGAAGATGAACCGGAAAAGCGACCAGACGACGCCCAGGACAATCGCCAGCGACAGCACGCCCGCCAGCCCGGTCAGCAGCGACGTTTCAACCCGGTAGCCCTGAAAAGCCACCACAAACGTGCCAGGATGGTCCATGAACCAGACCAGACCCCAGGTGAAGGCCGCCAGGGCAACGAGAAATGCCAGAAAACGGATCATGAGACGCCCTTGAAAATCACACCAAAAAATCCGGCCACACTCTACGGCTTCTTGCCGCCGAGGCTGGCAATCGCCTCGCTGACCAGCGCCCGCGCCAGATCCGCCCCTGCCATCCGGGCCTTGACCTGATTGATCCAGTCTTGCGACAGTTTTTGCGCGGCCTCTGGCAATCGGGCCCAGGCTGCGACCACGCCGGGCAGATCGCCCTTGGCCAGCACAGCTTCCAGCCCGGCGATCTTGCCGGACACATCCGCCCCCGGCACATCGCCCTCGCGCGTCACTTTGACAAGTCCGGCGGCGCTGGAGCCAATCTGGTCCAGCCAGCTCTGGCTTTTGGGCGGCTCCGGCGTCACACTGGCCAGCATCGCGGGCTTGATGTTCGCCAGCGTGGCGGCCAGCATGGCATTTGTCGGCACGCCGCCACCGGCCATGGCCTGCAACGGCCCAAGCCTCGCCGCATCGACCCCCAGTTTTTGCAGGGCGGCCACTTCGGACTCAAACGGTTTGCCCTGTTCCATCGCCGCCAGCACGCTTTGCCCCACCACCAGCTGCGCGGCCAAAGTATTGCCCGGCGGCGTCGCATCAATCCGTGTCTCGGTGGCCCGTTCGGGGACTTTTGGCGCGGACAATGCCGCTTCAACAAGTTTGAGCCGGTCTTGCAGGCCAGCTACTTGCCCCGGCAGGCCCGACAGGTCCGGCCCCGGCGGAAGCGGTGCGGGCAACACCATGTCCGGAATCGCCGCCAGCCGCGCTTCAGCCGCCTTCAGCCGCGTTTCCAGTTCGGCCAGCGCACCGGCCTGCCCCTCGCCCGCCGCCAGCGGCCCAGCCACTGCGCTCTGGGACAGGCCTGCCAGCCCGGCTTCAGCTGCTTTCAGCCTCTGCTCCAGCCCGGCCAGCAGTTTGCCCTGGGCTTCCAGCGCTTTCACCCGGGTTTCGGTCTGCGCTGTCGCAGCCTCGGTGTCGCGCCGCAGGGCGGCGATACTGGTTCCGGCATCGTCATTCATGTGCAGCACCAGCGCGCCCTGCATCGCCAGTGCGGTGCCGCCCAGCAGGAATATCGCCGTGCCCCATCGCGGCGACGACGGCATGGCGGTGGCCGCCGCAGGTGCCGGGGAGACGAGATTTTCCGGAGTGGGCATCACCTCCGGTTCCAGCGCCCCGGCAAACGCACTGTCCACCGCTTCCACGGATGATGCGGGTGTTTCGCCGCTGGTGGGGCTGGCTGGCAAGCTGGAACCTCTGGGGTCGCTCATCGCGCATCCTTTGTTGTGACACTGGCTTATAGCATTGCGGCTCCCTCTGGCGAAAGGGCGAAACGGCCAACGCGTTCAGCGCCGGGGTTTACCGTTTCACGGCTTCTGCCACCCGCCCGGCAATCGCTTCGGCAATGGCGCAGGTGCGCCGCGCCATCTCGGCATGCAGAAGTTCCACCATCCGGCCATCCAGCAGGATCGCACCTTTTCGGGCATTTTCCGGGCGGGCGAAGGCGGCGATGATTTTCAGGGCCTGTTCCGTCTCTGCGGCGCCGGGCGCAAAAATCTCGTTGCAGGGGCCAAGCTGGCTGGGGTGGATCAGCGTCTTGCCATCCATGCCAAGGTCGCGGCCTTGCTCGCATTCGGCCCGGAACCCGGCTTCATTGGTTATGTCATTATACACGCCGTCCAGAATTTCCACGCCATGGGCGCGGGCGGCGGCCAGGCACAGCGACAGCCAAGGCAGCATCGGACCCCGGCCTGGCAGGATCCGGGCCCGCGTTTCCCGCGCCAGATCGTTCGTGCCCATCACAAACACATCCAGCCGCGCCGCCGGATCAACGCTGGAGCGGGCGACCGCATCAATATTCATCAGCGCCACCGGCGTCTCGATCATCGCCCACAGCCGTGTATGGCCGGGCACCCCGGCCTCGCGCAATTCCTTGGCCGCCATCATGATATCGCCGGGACTGGAAACCTTGGGCACCAGCACGGCGTGCGGCCCGACGCTGGCTGCCATGGCCATATCCTCGCGCCGCCACGGCGTGTTGGCACCGTTGACGCGGATGACAATCTCGCGCTGGCCATAGCCGCCCGCCCGCACCTGCTCGGCCACAAAATGCCGCGCCAGCTCCTTGGCCTCGGGGGCCACTGCATCCTCCAGGTCAAGGATCAGCGCATCCGTCGCCAGTGTGCGGGCCTTTTCCAGCGCGCGCCCATTCGAGCCGGGGATATACAGAGCGCTGCGCCTGGGTCGAAATGTCATAAAACCTCCGCAAACCGTCATATTGTGCAATGCAACATAATGCGGGCAAAAGCAATGTGCCAGCGCGGCTTTGGACGGGTGTTGACGGGTGGGTTGGCTCCGGGCATATTTGTCTGCGGCTTCCAGAAGATACCTTCACAACTGCCGCACACCGCTTGTGACCGCGGGACAATTTTGGGGGCAATCAAATGCACAATCGCCTTGCAAACACTCGTTCCCGTTCCGCCCGGCGGGCGCGTATTGCCACCGCATGTTTCATGCTGGCTTTTTCAGCGGCGGGTTCCGTCCTCGCCGAGGGCTATGGTGCCATCGCCTATTCCCCGGCTACCCGTGCTGACGGCTATACCGACGGTTTTGGCAGTCAAAGCGGCGCAGAAAACCGTGCCTTGGAATTATGCTATCAATATGGTGGCACCGATTGCAGGGTGGTGGTTTGGGAGCACAATGAGTGCGCCGCGCTGGCTGTCGGCGGCAACGGCTGGGGTTATGGCTACGGCGGCACCAAATCCATTGCTCAAGCAGAAGCGATGAATGCCTGCGCTAACCGCACCGGCGATTGCTCCCTCAGGCGCTGGGTCTGCAATTGAGCGGACGCAGGGCTCATAACATTGACCATTATCCTGTGCGTAGCACCTTTTCGCGAGGCCGCCATGCCACACGCCGCCAAAGCTCCGGTCATCGCCTATGATGATTTCCTGCTGGTCGATGTCCGCGTCGGCACCATCGTGAGTGTTGAGCCGTTCCCGCAGGCGCGCAAGCCTGCTTTTAAACTATTGATCGATTTTGGCCCGGAAATCGGCCTCAAAAAATCCTCGGCGCAGATCACCAGACATTACACGCCCGACATGCTGGTGGGGCGGCAGGCGGCGGCGGTGGTAAATTTCCCGCCACGCCAGATTGGCCCCTTCATGTCGGAAGTGCTGACTTTGGGGTTTCCGGATGCGGCCGGCGAAGTGGTGCTGGTTGGTCCAGGCCTGGCTGTGCCGAACGGTGGCCGGCTGTTTTAAGCAGGCCGAAACCTGGGCAAGCAATCTCTTCGCCCGTCCTTGCGTTTGAGCGTCCGCAAAGCGTGGATGAGGGTTTTTCCACCGCAATAGTACCGCGGCGGAAAGGCTCTCACCCTGGCGCAAGCGCGCCGTCCCTCTCCCGCGAAGAGCGGGCGAGGGAGTTCCCGTCGTCAACACAACCTTAACCTTAACAAAGCCTAATGAGCTGGTATCGCCATGAGTCCGATTCTGACTCAGTTTAGACCATTGACGCCCATAAAATCCCATGATACCCCAAATCATCCCGTCCAGAGTTTCAGCGTTCCGCGCTTTTCCCGCTTGCCAGGCAGCTTTGGCAGGCACGGGCGCGGCTGCCTGGCGGGCGGGTTTTGGGGCGTTGGCGGGTTATTTGCGTGGAACTGTTTTTGTCCAATTTCACCAACCGGCTCGATGCCAAGGGGCGCGTGTCCATTCCGGCACCGTTTCGCGGCATTCTGGCCAAAGACGGGTTCGAGGGATTGTATGTCTATCCCTCGCTCGAAGCGCAGGCGCTCGATTGTGGCGGCAATGCCCTGCTGGCCCGGATCACGGGTCTGCTGGCCAGCCTGCCGCCCTATTCGGAAGCGCACGACGTTTACGCCACGGCCCTGCTCGGCACGAGCGAGGTTTTGAAACTGGACGGGGAAGGACGGGCGGTTTTGCCCGAGAGTTTGAAAGCCCATGCCGGCATTTCCTCGGAAGTGACATTTGTCGGTGTCGGCGGGAAATTTCAGATCTGGGAACCGGGCCGGTTCCGTGCGCACCTCGAGGAGGCCAAAAGTCGGGTGCGCGATTTGCGGAAAGGGCCGGGGACCAGCAGCGCGGCAGGGCAGCCGCCGGCGCAGGGAGCACGGGAATGACGACGGGCCGCAGCGCAGACCAATCCAGCGCTGCCGGCGGACCGGCCTGGCACATTCCCGTGCTTCGCGACGCCGTGCTGGACGCGCTGGCCGTCCAGAAAGAGGGCCTGTATCTCGACGGCACTTTTGGCGGGGGCGGCTACGCAAGGGCCCTGCTGGACGCCGGCGCGCGGGTGATTGCGCTGGACCGCGACCCCGCCGCCATCATCGCTGGCGCAGGTCTTGTCTCCGCCTCTGCCGGACGGCTGACGCTGGTGCAGGCGCAGTTCAGCACAATTACCCAGTCTCTCGCCAGCCTTGGCCTGCACGGCCCGGTGCTGGACGGGCTGACGCTCGACATTGGCGTCTCCTCCATGCAGATTGACGAGGGTGCGCGCGGTTTTTCGTTCCGCTTTGACGGCCCGCTGGACATGCGGATGAGCAGCGAGGGGCGCAGCGCTGCCGACATTCTCAACACCGCCAGTGACGAAGAAATCGCCGATATTCTCTACACCTATGGCGAGGAGCGGGCCTCGCGCCGCATCGCGCGCGCCATTGTTGCCGACCGCCAGACCGCGCCGTGGCAGAGCACCCGCCTGCTGGCCGAGATGATTGGCCGCGTCTGCCCGTCCAAACCGCATGAAATCCACCCCGCCACCCGCACCTTTCAGGCGCTGCGGATTGCGGTGAATGATGAGTTGGGCGAATTGGTCAAGGCCTTGGCCGCTGCCGAGACGGCCCTGAAGCCGGGCGGGCGGCTGGCGATTGTCAGCTTCCATTCGCTCGAAGACCGCATCGTCAAGCAATTCTTTTTTGCCCGTTCCGGTCGCGGCGAGGCCAAATCCCGCCGCCTGCCCGGTGAGCCGGAATTGCCGCCGCAGACGTTTGACGTGCCCGGCAAGCAGCCGGTTTTGCCAACGCAGGAGGAAATGCGGCAAAACCCGCGCGCGCGCTCGGCCAAGCTGCGCTTTGGCGCGCGCACTGCCGCTGCCCCGCGCGGGCTGGAGGCTGATCTGCTGCGCCTCGCCGCGCTGCCCGTGCGCGAACCGGGGAGGCGCTGAAATGATCCGGATTCTCAACGTGCTGGCCGTGGCGGCGCTGATCGGCTCGGCCGGCTATGCCTACCAGATCAAATACGAGACGGCCTATTACGCCGAAAAGCTCGCCAAAATGCGCCATCTCATGGACAAGGAGAAGGACAATATCGGCGTGCTCCGGGCCGAATGGGCGCATCTGACCCGGCCTGACCGGTTGCAGGTCCTGTCCGACAAATTCCTCGATTTGCAGGCCCCGGCTCTGGTGCAGATGGTGCGCGCCAGTGACCTGCCCGCCAGGGCGGCCAAGTTTGATGCCATTGGCCGCAAGCTGGATTTGCTCGGGCTTGGGCAGCCCACCAACACACCGCAGGATGCTTCCGCCCTGCCCCCGACCACACCGGCTGCCAAGGCGAGATAAGCGTGACCGATATTCTCTCCCAAAGACCGGCCAGAGCCCCGCTCCCGCAGCGGTTGAATGCCTTTGCCGCCGACATTTTCTCAACAAAACTGGCCAAGAGCGACCGGCGCATCCGCCTGGTTGCCACGGCGTTTGCATTGGCCTATCTGGTCATCGGCGGCAAACTGGTGCTGCTGGGTGCCAAGCCCGAACCGAGGCAGGGCATCAAAAGTTCGGCGGGCGATGATCTCTCCGCCGCGCGCCCGGCGCTGCTGGACCGCAATGGCGAAATCCTCGCCATCGACGTCAAGACCGTCTCGGTCTATGCCGAACCGCGCCGCATCATTGACAAGGATGAAGCGGTGGAATTGCTCACCGCAGTCCTGCCCGATGTCGATGCCGTGGAATTGCGCAAGCGAATTGGCTCGCGCCACGGGTTCGTGTGGGTCAAGCGCACCATCACGCCCAAGCAGCAGCAGGAGATTTTCCAGCTGGGCCTGCCCGGCATTGGATTCATGCCCGACAACAAGCGCGTTTATCCCAACGGCCCGCTCGCGGCGCATGTGCTGGGCTTTGCCAACGTCGACAATATCGGCATTGCCGGCATGGAGAAATATATTGACGGGCAGGGACTGGCCGACATGCGCAGCGCCGGCTTCAGCCTCGCCAATGCCGAGCTGAAACCGGTCAACCTGTCGATCGACATGCGCGCCACCCATGCGGTGCGCGACGAACTGATGATCGGAATGGCCAAATACCGTGCAAAGGCGGCGGCTTCCGTCATTATGGACGTCAACACCGGCGAGATCATCGCCATGACCTCGCTGCCCGACTACGACCCCAACAATCCCGTCGATGCGCTGGAGCCAAGCAAGATCAACCGCATGACGGTGGGCACCTATGAAATGGGATCAACCTTCAAGGCGATTACGATTGCCATGGCGCTGGAATCCAACAAGGTCACCCTCAACTCCCGGCTTGATGCCCGCGACAGCCTGCGCTACGGCAAATTCAAGATCGGCGATTTTCACGCCACCCACCGGATTCTGACCGTGCCGGAGGTGTTTTACCATTCCTCCAATATCGGCACTGCCAAAATGGCGCTGATGGTCGGGGTATCCGGCCATCAGGCTTTCCTGCGCAAGATGGGCCAGCTCGACCGGTTGCGCACCGAATTGCCGGAGAGTGCCTCGCCCATCATCCCCAAAAACTGGGGCGAACTCAACACGATCACCATCGCCTTTGGCCAGGGCATCAATGTCGCGCCCCTTCAGGCGGTGATGGCGGTAGGCGGGCTGGTCAATGGCGGCCAATTGATCAAGCCGACTTTTCTGAAGCGCACCGAGGAGGAGGCGAGGAAGGACGCGCCCCGCGTCGTGCGCCCGGAAGTATCGGAATCGCTGCGCTATCTCATGCGTCTGAACGCGGAGATCGGTTCGGCCCGGAAGGTCAACATCAACGGCTATTATGTCGGCGGCAAAACCGGCACAGCGGACAAGATCATCCATGGCCGCTATGCCAAGGACAAGGTATTCACCACCTTCATGGCGATTGCCCCGGCTGACAAGCCAAAATACCTGTTCATGACGCTGATGGACGAGCCGCAGGGCTTGCCGGAAGATGGCGGCTACCACACCGCCGCGATGAATTCGGGCGCGGTCACCGCCAAAATCATCGAGCGGGTCGGCCCGCTGCTGGGTATTCCCCCGCGGTTTGAGCTGCCGGCAACCCCGTTCCCGCTGCTGGCCCGGATGGGCTATGGCCAGGCCAACATTCCGCAAAAGCCGGGGAATGACCATTGATCAAGCTTGCCGCGCTTTTGCCCGCCACCACGCTCGCACCCGCCCTTGCCGGGCTGGACGTGGCTGGCCTTGCCAGTGACAGCCGCCTGATCCAGCCGGGCTTTGTGTTTTTCGCGGTGCCGGGTGCCAAAGCCGATGGCGGGATTTATGTGGCAGATGCCCTGAAGCGCGGGGCTCTTGCCATTGTGGGCGAAACCGCCGCTGCCACCCCCGAACTGGCCCTGGTGCCGGTGCCCGATGTGCGCACGGCCCTGTCGCAAGCCGCTGCGATTTTTTACCCGCGCCAGCCGCAAACCATTGTCGCCATCACCGGCACCAGCGGCAAAACCTCCATCGCTTCGTTCATGCGGCAAATCTGGACGCGGCTGGGCCATTCCGCCGCCTCCGTTGGCACGCTGGGCATCGTCTCGCCCAAGGGCGAGCATTATGGCTCGCTGACCACGCCCGACCCGGTCAGCCTGCACCGCCAGCTGGATGAACTGGCGGGCGAAGGCGTTACGCATCTGGCGCTGGAAGCTTCCTCGCACGGGCTGGACCAGCACCGGCTCGACGGGGTGCGACTCAGCGCCGGTGCCTTCACCAACCTGTCGCGCGACCATCTGGACTATCACCACACGTTCGAAGCCTATCTGGCCGCCAAGCTGCGTCTTTTCGAAGCCTTGCTGCAACCCGGCCAGCCCGCCGTGATTGATGCGGACAGCGAGGCGGCGGCCGCCGTGATGGCCGCCTGCACCCGGCGCGGGCTGAAACTCTTCACCACCGGGGCCAGGGGCCATGATTTGCGGCTGATGGAAACCAGACCCGACGGTTTTGCCACCCGCCTCAAAATCGCCTGTGCCGGGCGGCAATACAGCGTCCGCCTGCCGCTGGCCGGCCTGTTCCAGACGGCCAACGCCCTCGTCGCGGCAGG
>JAYVYA010000169.1:0-5913 GCA_043784745.1 Hyphomicrobiales bacterium | reverse complement strand
CCGGCTTGCCGGCTTTCAGCGCGGCCTCGACCGCCAGCCGGGCCGGGGCTTCCTCGCCGCCGATCAATTCGACGAATACATCAATATCGGGCGAGGCGGCGAGCGCCACCGCATCGTCAAACCAGCGCATCGCGCTGGTGTCAAAGCCGCGATCGCGCGTGCGGTCGCGGGCGCTGACGGCGGTGACTTCAATGGTTTTGCCGGTGCGGGCGGCCAGCGCCGACCCCTGCTTGGCCAGAAGGGCGACCACGCCGGCCCCAACCGTGCCCAGTCCGGCAATGCCGATGCGAAGTTTGTCTGTCATGGATTCAACCGGAAAAGAGAGCGCCCGCCGGGCATTTTCGGCTTTTGCCCGATTTTGGCGGGTGGGGCAAGGAAGGATGGGAAACTGGCGATGGCCTCAAGCCTCCCAATCCTCCAGCCGCAAACCCGTTACCCGCTGAAAGTCGTTGACGTTATGCGTGATCAGAACCAGCGAGCGCGCGAGTGCTTGCCCCGCAATCAGCACATCCTGCGGGCCGATGGGCGTGCCTGCCAGCGCCAATGCCGCACGAACCCGGCCGGATTGACGGGCATCCTCCCGGTCCAATTCAACAATCTGGAATTGCAGAGCCTCTACCCGGTCAAGGTTTTCTGCCATTTTCTGGCTTTTGAATGCGCCGTAATACAATTCGTGCACGACAACAGCGGGAACACCGAAATCGGACGGTTGATGCTGTTTCAACCGGTCCAGCAGGGTGGAATGGCCTTTAAGGATGGCAATTACCGCATTGGCGTCGAGCAGAAATTTCACTTGAAAAAGTCCAGTTCCGGTCGCTTCTGCTGATTTTGGTGTTCATTGGCGGCGTCAACGAAATCGTCATCCAGCGGGCTGGCAATTGCATCCAGCCATGCCCAGTCATTTGTGACTGGCTCCAGAATCACGGATGTTCCATGGCGGCGGATGCGCACCTCCTGCGCAGCGAAACGGAATTGCTTTGGCAATCGAACGGCTTGCGAGCGACCCGACCAGAAGACTTTTGCGGTTTTCATCGGCAGTGTCCTATAAAAACATACCAAAAGAATATATCTTGACGGCGGATTTGCCAAGGCTCAAATTCGAGCAAAACCTCCCGGAGGCTCCCATGGCGCAAAAAATCCTTGTATTGCTGGGCACCCGCAAAGGTGCGTTCATTCTGGAGAGCGATGCGGCGCGCAGCCAATGGCAACAGCGCGGACCTCTTTGCGAGAACTGGCCTGTCAATCATGTCATCGCCGAGCCTGTTACCAGCACAATTTATGCCGGCGGGGGCAATGAATGGTTTGGACCGGCGGTGTGGAAATCGCCGGACCTTGGCAAGACCTGGACACATTCCAGCAGGGGCATCGCCTATGGCGAGGGTGAAACACCCGTCAAGACGGTGTGGAGTCTGGCCGCTGGCCACGGCAAACTCTATGCCGGGGTGGAACCGGCGGGGCTTTTTGTCAGTGAAGATCATGGCGAAACGTGGAGCCATATCAGCGGCTTGCGGGACCATCCGACCCGCCCGCAATGGCAGGCGGGCGGTGGTGGCCTCAACTTGCATTCGATTGTGCTGCACCCGGATGATCCCGCGCAAATTTGGGTGGGCATGTCATCGGTGGGCGTGTTTTACACCAGCGACGGCGGCAAAACGTGGGAACCGCGCAATCAGGGCACCCGGGCCGATTACTTGCCGGACGGCCAGAAATATCCGGTGTTTGGCCAGTGTGTGCACTCGGTGGTGATGGCACCGGGCATGAACAACCGGCTCTACCAGCAGAACCATTGCGGCATGTACCGCTCGGATGACGGCGGGGTGAACTGGCAGAGCATTGAGGCCGGCCTGCCCTCCAGTTTTGGCTTTCCGGCGGCAGTGCATCCGCGCGAAGCGGAGACGCTCTATCTGGTGCCGCTCAATGGCGACACAGCCGGGCGCTACATGCCGGATGCGAAAACTGCCGTCTGGCGCACGCGCGATGGTGGCAAGAGCTGGCAGGCGGCGCGCCATGGCCTGCCCCAGCACAATGCCTTTACCGGTGTGCTGCGGCAGGGATTGGCAACGGACCGGCTTGCTCCTGCGGGCGTCTATTTTGGCACCAGTTCCGGCGCGCTCTACGGCAGTGCGGACGAGGGTGACAACTGGACCTGCCTTGCCGAGCATCTGCCGGTGATCGCCTCGGTGGAAACGCTGGTGCTTGATGCCTGAATGGGGGATGGCGGATGAATCTCGACACGCCGCGCCCCGCACTGGTGCGATTGTCGCCTTTGCTGAAAAACCTGTTTCCGACGGCTGAATTGTTGTTGCCGCTGGAGGTTGCCAGCGTTGCCGAACTGATCAATGCCCTGGAAGCCCGCTGGCCGGGAATGCGTGACCGCATTTGCGATTCCACCCCCGCCATCCGGCGGCACATGAACGTGTTCGTCAACGGGCGACGCGCCAGGCTTGGCGATGGGCTGCCACCGGGGGCGGATGTGTTTATTCTGACGGCAGTCAGCGGGGGGTAGCAGGCCTATTGCACGCCGCCCTGCCCGCCGGAAAAATCCACCGCCCATTCGCCCAAATCATCCTTGCAAGCCAGGCCTTCCGCCGTCTTCTGCTTCGCCCCTGCCCCTGTATCAGCGACAAACGCCCGGCACATCCGCACATTTTGCCGGAACTCGCCAGCCAGCGCGGTGAACGAGCCTTGAGCGCCGGTGGCCGGATTGGTCCAGTCAATGCTCTGCCCGGCGCTTTGCGGCGCGAGGGCCAGCACGAGGGCCCCGCGCGCTTCCTTCCAATCGCGGGCGTCGAAATTTTCGGGTGCGGTTCCGGCAGGTTTCCGGCGGGCGGCGGCTATGCTGGCGGTGGCATCGTCATCGCCGAGCAGGGACGGCAAGGGAATGGCATAGGAGCAGCCCGCAACGGACAGAGCCAGGCAAAAACACGCAAAAATCCGGTGCTGCCACATAAAAAACCCTGTATTGCAAGCCTGAAGGAAAGCGGCAAAAAAACCGCTGGTACTGCCGGAATTTAAAAAACCTGCCAATGGAAGGATTAAACCTTGAACGAGTTAACACCGCGTGACTTCACGCTCTCCACCGATCCGTTTGCGCTGTTTTCCGGCTGGTTTGCCGAGGCAGAGAAATCCGAACCCAATGATCCCAATGCGATGGCGCTGGCGACAGTGAATGCGCATGGCCTGCCCGATGCGCGGATGGTGCTGATGAAAAGCTTTGACCGGCAGGGCTGGGTTTTCTACACCAATTCGCACAGCGCCAAGGGCCTGGAACTGGCCGGCAACATGCAGGCCGCCGTGCTGTTCCACTGGAAATCGCTGCGCCGCCAGGTCCGGGTGCGCGGGCCGGTGGAAACGGTGGATGCGGCGACCGCGGACGATTATTTCGCGTCCCGCCCGCGCGGAAGCCAGATCGGGGCCTGGGCCAGCCAGCAATCGGCACCGCTGGACGCGCGCGGCACGCTGGAGCGGGCGGTGGATGAGTTTGAAGCCAAATTCAACCATGGCACGCCGCCCCGCCCCCCGCATTGGCTTGGCTACCGGATCAAGCCCGTGCAGATCGAATTCTGGCAGGACCAGCGCTCGCGCCTGCATGACCGCATCGTGTTTTCGCGGCCCGCACCGGGTGCGGAATGGTCGCGCCAGAGGCTGTATCCATGAGCGCGGCCAGCGGGCGGCTCTATCCGCCGCGCCCGCTGCTGGCAGCATCGGTGGCAGTGTTCCGCGATGGCCGGGTGTTGCTGGCACAGCGCATCAACGAGCCGGGGGCCGGGCTTTTCGCTTTGCCCGGCGGACAGGTGGAGCCGGGCGAAACCATGGGCGCGGCCGCGCTACGCGAACTTTATGAGGAAACCGGCGTGCGGGCCACGATCGCGGGCTTCAATGCCCACCATGAAATCATTCAACGCGACGCGAAGGGGCGGGTGCGCCAGCATTATGTGATTGCCTCCTTCATTGCACTCTGGCAATCGGGCGAAGGCCAGACGGGGCCCGAAGCGGCGGAAATTGTCTGGGCAGGCCGGGAGGAGATTTCCGGGCTGGCACTCGCTGGCGGCGTGGCGGACGTGTTGCGGGGGGCCTGGGCACTGGCGGAGGGGCGGGAATGAAGTTGCATCGCGGTCTCATCCTGGTGCTGGCCTGCAGCTTGATAGCTGCGCCGGGGCAAGCCGCACAAAAATTCCGGCCCGCCAAGGCCAAAGCCAAGCCCGCCGCCGCTGCACGTTTGCCCGCCCCCGCCCCTTTGATTGAAGGCCCGCCGCCGCCCTATGAGCCGCAATTGCTGCGGCTGGCCGAATTGATGGGCGCACTGACCTATCTGCGCGACCTCTGCCAGGACAATGACGGGCCGGTCTGGCGCGCCAAAATGGCGGGAATCATCGAGGCGGAATCAGCCAGCCCGGCCCGCAAGGAGCGGCTGGCGGGCGCGTTCAACGAGGGGTTTCGCGGCTATGAAACCACCTACCGTACCTGCACGCCCAATGCAGTTGCCATTATCGCCCGCTCGATTGACGAAGGCGCAAGGCTCGCCCATGAAATTGGCAACCGCTACGGCGGGGAGTGAAAGTGCCTGTGGAAATTAACCTTGGCCGCAGCTAGGTCTCGCTTGCAGCGCACAAGCCCGTTAATATCGGGTTGACTGATTAGCGAGCACTTGATGCAATATGCCGAAGAACGCGCCCGTGAGGACCTTGATGCCGCCGACCAGCGGCGGGCGGCCCTTGCCTATGTCACCGATGCCTTTGCCGAAGCTTTGTGCGCGGGGATTGATGGCGACTGCTTTGCCAATGCGGCGCTGTTCACGGCGTTGCAGCAGCTTGTGGACACGTTTGGCGAGGAGCCGGTGGCGGTGTTTTGCCAGGGCCTGCCCCAGAAAGTGCGCAACGGCGAATATACGGTGGCGATCCGGCAATAGCGTCGGGGCGGGTTCCGGCAAAAGCCCGGATAGGTTAACGACCGGCAGCAGCAAATCGTTAACCGTCAATCTTCTGCTTTCTTGCTCCGGCCAGGACTATCCGGGCACCCCTCCCGCCAAGCCGCTGAACCAGGGCGATGCCCATACCGTGCGCGCTTCCAAGACGATTGCCGACCAGACGGTTTGATGGCGGGTGGTGGTGGCAGGCGTCAGGCCACCACCTGCACGCCCTTCCAGAATGCCACGCGGCCAGCAACGGCTTCGGCACCCTTCTTCGGCTCGGGGTAATACCAGACGGCGTTTTCGTTGGTTTTGCCATCCACCGTCAGGCTGTAGTAGCTGGCAGTGCCTTTCCACGGGCAGGATGTGAGCAGCGGGCTGGCCGCCAGATACTCGCGCTTGAGGGCAGCGGCGGGGAAATAATGGTTGTTTTCCACGACGACAGTGTCGCTGCTTTGAGCGATGATGGCGTTGTTCCAGACAGCTTTCATAGCAGTTTCCTTTGTTTATCCCGAAGAACTGGTGTGCCACGCCGGCAAGTCAAGCCTCCATGAACCGCACCGCCTCCCCGCCCGCGCCCTGCACCAGCTGCCCCTGCCACATCACGCGCCGCCCGCGCACAAACGTGCCGACGGGCCAGCCGGTGACGGTTTTGCCGTCATAGGGCGTCCAGCCGCAGCGCGAAGCCATCCAGCTGTTGCGGATGGTTTGGCTACGCTTGAGATCGACGATCGTAAAATCGGCGTCATAGCCCCTGGCAATCCGCCCCTTGCCGGCAATCTGGAACAAGCGCGCTGGCCCGGCGCTGGTCATGTCGACAAAGCGCTCCAGGGTCAGGCGGCCATGGTGAACATGGTCCAGCATCACCGGCACCAAAGTCTGCACGCCGGTCATGCCGGAGGGGCTGGCGGGATAGGGTTTGGCCTTCTCCTCCAGCGTGTGCGGGGCGTGGTCGGATCCCAGAATGTCGGCCACCCCCTGCCCGACGCCCTGCCAGATGGCGT
>JAYVYA010000168.1:0-1627 GCA_043784745.1 Hyphomicrobiales bacterium | reverse complement strand
GCCAGGCTGGGCAAGGACCGCAAGATTGCCGCCGCTTTCATCTCGGTCGATCCGGAGCGGGATACTCCAGCCGTAATGAAGGAATTCATGGCCAGTTTTGATCCGCGCATGGTCGCTCTCTCCGGCCCGCCCGAGGCTTTGCAGCCCGTGCTGAAGGCCTATCGCGTCTATGCCAAAAAGGTGGCGGGCAAGGACGGCGATTACACGATGGACCATATTTCGCTGGTCTATCTGATGGACAAGAACGGGCGTTTCGTCAGCTCGTTCAACACCGGGCAGACCCCCGAAGCGGCGGCGAAGGAACTGGCCGGGTATTTTTAAGGATTTTTGGACCGCGCACTTCCAGTGCGCTCCTTTCCGATTTTTGGACCCCGCACTTCCAGTGCGCTCCTTGCCGATTTTCAGACCGCGCACTTCCAGTGCGCTTTTTTCCGCCGCTTCAATCGTGCCCGGTCTGGAGAAATCCATCTGGCGCCAAAACGCACTGGCAGTGCGCGGTCCGGGAGGCTTCACGCGCCCTTGTCGGCCGGCAAAATCTCTGTACCGCCTGCAAACAATGCCCGGAAAAACCGGCGGGGCCGGGTCCGGTCCGGATGGAACAGGCTGGCCAGAAGCCCGGTGGCAAGGCAAGCTCCGGCGATGGATGTGATAACAGCACCGCCATCCTCATAGCCCGCCAGGGCGGCAGGGCCGCGCACCAGCGCGAACAAACCCGCCGCCGCCAGCCCGAGCATGGCGTCGCGGGTTTGCGCCAGCGGCCATAGCAGCAAAGCCATCAGCGGAGCGACAAAGGCGGCGGAGAGGGAAAGGGCCAGCAGCACCAGCCCGCGCGGCCCGGGGGCGGCCAGCACCAGCACAGGCACGCCGCCCGCAACGGCGCACAACATGGCAGCGCGGGCAATAGCCAGCCTGCGGCTCGTGAGGGCCCCCTGGTCGCGCAGGCGGTGGAAACCCTCATGCGCCAGCGTGGCGGCCAGAGTCTGCAAGCCAGCGCTGGCCAGGACCAGCCCGGCCATGACTAGCCCGGCCAGCACAAGGCTGGCGGCGGCGACAGGCGGATTGCGCACCATGGCCAGCGTGCTGACGAGAGCCAGAGTAGCGGGCGCGATATCGCGCGCCGCAAGCACGCCCGCAAAGCTCGGCATAGCGGCACAGGCGGCGCGGGCAGCGGCGGGACTAGCGACGGCCTTGCCGCAAATGTTTAGCTGGCCCCGAGTCGAGGCGGCATAGACAAGCTCCGGCAGGTCTCCCGGCTTGCGGCCCACAATGTCCCTGTCCAGCGCGGTGGCAGACAAAGCCATGCTGGCCAGCAGCAGAACAGCCAGCACCCCTGCCCAGAAAATGCCGGCAATGCCGGTGCGGGAGGCTGTGCTGGCACGCGAAGCCCCGGCAAACAGTCCCAGCAGAGGGGCGAGGCCAGCAATGCCGAAGACATAGACCAACCCGTTTTCGCTAGATAACCCGCCAATCAATGGCACTGGGCCAAAATCCTGCACATGCGCCAGAGCGGCTTGCAGGGCGTGACTTTCCGCCACAAACGGCAAGGCCAGCGGAAATTGCTGCGCCCCCGCCAGCGCCAGCGAGACCGCCAGCGCGGTTGCCAGCGCGCCAGCCGCAGCGACCGCAG
>JAYVYA010000167.1:0-3763 GCA_043784745.1 Hyphomicrobiales bacterium | reverse complement strand
CTGGAAGATGCCGGTTGCAGCGATGCCTTCCTTGCTCAGCGTGCCATCGATCAGGTGCACGTCGGACAGGCAGATCCCTGCCGCCCCGACCTGGATGCTTGGGCCGGGATATGAGGTTTACGCCTCGTTCGGCCATGTCCGCGATCTCCCGGCCAAGGATGGCTCGGTCGATCCGGAGGCTGATTTTGCGATGCTGTGGGAGGCCAATGCCAAATCGGCCAAGAACCTGACCAGCATTGTCAATGCCGTTAAAACCTCGGATCGCATCATTCTGGCAACCGACCCTGACCGCGAGGGCGAGGCCATTTCCTGGCACGTGCTGGAAGTGCTGAAAGCCCGCAAGGTGCTGAAGGACAAGCCGGTGGAGCGCGTTGTGTTCAACGCCATCACCAAGGACGCGGTGAAGGAGGCCATGCGCCATCCGCGCCAGATTGACCAGCCGCTGGTCGATGCCTATCTCGCCCGCCGGGCGCTGGACTATCTTGTCGGGTTCAACCTGTCGCCAGTGTTGTGGCGTAAACTGCCGGGCGCGCGCTCGGCCGGGCGGGTGCAATCGGTGGCTTTGCGCATTGTGTGCGAGCGCGAGCTGGAAATCGAAAAGTTCGTGCCGCGCGAATACTGGAACATTCTGGCGCATTTGCGCACGAAGGAGGACCAGCCGTTCACCGCCCGGCTTGTGGGTGCCGATGGCAGGAAAATTACCCGGCTGGATGTCGGCACGGCGCAAGAGGCGGCAGCGTTCAAGCAGGCGCTGGATGCAGCGGAGTTCACCGTGGCCAGCGTGGAGGCCAAACCGGCGCGGCGCAACCCTTATGCCCCCTTCACCACCTCGACCTTGCAGCAGGAGGCCTCGCGCAAGCTCGGCCTGTCACCCAAGGCCACCATGCAAATTGCCCAGCGTTTATACGAGGGTGTCAACATCGGCGGCGAGACCACCGGCCTCATTACCTATATGCGGACCGATGGCGTCGATGTCGCGCCCGAAGCGATTGCAGCTGCGCGAAAGGTTATCGCCAAAGAATTTGGCGACAAATATGTGCCGCAAGTGCCGCGCAAATACACGGCAAAGGCCAAAAATGCGCAGGAAGCGCATGAGGCGATCCGCCCGACCGACCTGACGCGCCTGCCAAAACTGATGAACAAGCTGCTGGAACCGGCACAGGCCAGGCTTTACGAGCTGATCTGGACCCGCACCCTCGCCAGCCAGATGGAATCCGCCGTGCTGGAACGCACTGCGGTCGAGATTGAGGCCAAGGCGGGCGGGCGATTGATCGAGATGCGCGCCACCGGGCAGGTGGTGCGGTTTGACGGCTTTCTGGCTCTGTATCAGGAAGGGCGCGACGACGAGGCGGATGAGGAGACCAGCCGCCTGCCCCCAATGAATGCGGCTGAAAAGCTGAAGCGCGACAAGATTGATTCGACCCAGCATTTCACCGAGCCGCCGCCGCGCTATACCGATGCGACGCTGGTGAAGCGGATGGAAGAGATTGGCATTGGCCGCCCCTCGACCTTCGCCACCATTCTGGATGTGCTGCGCGAGCGCGAATATATCCGCACCGAGAAAAAGCGGCTGGTGCCGGAGGACAAGGGGCGTCTGGTTACCGCCTTCCTCGAAAGCTTTTTCGGCAAGTATGTCGAATATGATTTCACCGCCGGTCTGGAGGAGAAACTCGATCTGGTTTCCAACAACGAGCTGGCGTTCAAGCAGGTGCTGCGCGATTTCTGGAAGGATTTTTCCAGCGCGATTGGCGAGACCAGGGATTTGCGCACGACGCAGGTGCTCGACAATCTGAACGAGCGGCTTGGCCCCAACATTTTCCCGGCCAAGGCCGATGGCTCGGACGCCCGCGCCTGCCCGTCCTGCGGCAACGGGCAACTCTCGCTGAAGCTGGGCAAGTTTGGCGCGTTTGTGGGCTGCTCGAATTATCCCGAATGCAAATACACCCGGGTCCTGTCGGCCAAGGGGGCGGAAGCGGCGCTGGCCAGTGGCGGGAGCGACCGCCCCGGTGTCAAGGTTTTGGGCCAAGACCCGGCAACGGGTGAAGAGATTACCCTGCGCGATGGCCGTTTTGGCCCTTATGTCCAGCAGGGCGAGACCGACAAGCCCAAACGCTCCTCCCTGCCCAAAGGGATGCAGGCGGCAGATCTGGACATTGCCAAAGCCATCGCACTGCTTTCGCTGCCGCGCGAGGTGGCCAAACACCCAACCTCCGGTGAGCCGATTGTGGCTGGCATTGGCCGCTTTGGCTCCTATGTCCAGCACGGCAAAACCTATGCCAATCTGGGCCGCGACGATGATGTGCTGGAAATTGGTGGCAACCGGGCGATTGACCTGATTGTCGGCAAGGAAAGCGGTGCGACGAGCCGCTTTGGCAACGCCGCCGACCCCGGCCGCGTGCTGGGCGAACATCCGGCGGGTGGCGCAGTCAGCGTCAAGGCCGGCAAATACGGAGCCTATGTCAACCATGGCAAGATCAACGCCACCCTGCCCAAGGGCGCGGATGCGGAGACTCTGGCGTTGGACGAAGCGCTGATCCTGCTGGCAGCAAAAGGCACCGATGCCAGCGCACCCGGCGGCGGCAAAGTGCTGGGCGACCACCCCAATGGTGGCGCGATTACCCTGCGCGATGGCCGCTTTGGGGCCTATGTCAGCCACGGCAAGACCAACGCCACCCTGGCGAAGGGCACAGCGAAGGACGAGGTGACGCTGGCCGAAGCGGTTGATTTGATTAACGCCAAGGGTGGCGGGCTGGCTCCGGCGGGGGCCAGGAAGGCGGCGGTGAAGAAGGTGGCGGCAGCTGCCAAGAAACCGGCTGCGGCCAAGAAGGCTCCGGTGGCAAAGTAGAAGGTGGCGGGGAAGAAGGCGGGGTGAAGTCAGACCGCTTTTAATCTGCTTTCACTTGATCCAGTATCCGTTTTGCTAATGCTTCAAAATCCGCTCCGCACGAATTTACAGCAGCCTGATGTCCGCCAAGAGCGCCATCGGACGGCTTTAGCATAAACATGGGCTTTCGAGCTTGCTGGGCCAGCGGCATCAAAGAAGCATAGTCCTTTAAACGAGCCAGACAGAATTTATCCTCTTCAATGGATTTCGGAACATCAATATTATCGAAATCAAATGCTTTGATATAGGAAGCCGGGATTTTGTCCAACCAGCGCTGGAATGCCTTGACCGGACCGCGTTTCTGGATGTTGAACCTCGAAACGATATAGCCAATCGGCGAAATGTTACCCGAAGGCAGCTCTTCCTTCATTTCTGATGGCGCGGCAGAAGCGCTTTTTGACCAACCAAGACGCCAACTATTCAGTTTTGGTCCGGCATTTTCAAGGCCACGGACAGAAAACAAATCCGGAGATACCGGAACAACAACAAAATCTGCTGCAATAAGTGCTGAGCGGTTGATGGCACCAAAATTTGGTCCCACATCTATCAGCGCAATTGCAGCGCCGCATCTCTTGCCTGAGCGCGATATAGCGCGACTGAAAGCTGTCGTAACCCGGAAGGCGCCGACATCGCCAATCAAACACTTTGGCCAAGTTTCAGCGAGGCTGTCCTCGAATTCCGACAATTCCAATTCGCCGGCAAGAAGCCGGATTGTCGAGGATATTTCGTGCAGTTTAACGTCTGCAACATCACCCAACCGTTCAATCAACGGTCGCACTGTGAACTTGCCCCTGTTTGACGTCTCCCTTGGCTGGCCTGTTATGCGGCGATTTTCTTTTCATCGCCGAGCCACTTTTTCTCATAGGCCATCGGGCTGAG
>JAYVYA010000166.1:0-8981 GCA_043784745.1 Hyphomicrobiales bacterium | reverse complement strand
TTGCTCATCGGCGCGGCATCCGCAAGAGGGGCGAATCAATGCCCTCATTCTACCAGGAATCCACCCGCGCGCCCGCGTTAAGTCCGACAGACTGCTAGTGGGCGTTGTCACGAATTCTGGCTTCTGAATTGCTTCGACGGGGCGGCTTGCTACTTGTTTGGTGAGGTCAGGCCTATCGGTTTTTCCAAAGCCGCGAACATATTCGACCATCTTTTCGGTCTTGTTAAAGGCTCTGGAATTTACGCTGCCTGCCGCAATATCTAGGATAATTTTCTTGAGCGGCTTTATCAATTCGCTACCTACAAGAACGCTTTTTAGCTGCCCGTTTTCCACGGATAGGCCCAACTCGGCCCTAACCTCTTTTGAATCAATAAGGCGCCGAAAAGTTGTAAGCTTGAAACCGCTTCGGATTTTTTCTGCGGCGTCTTCATCAAATCCGCCGTGCTCCATAACAATCTCGTATGCCTGAACAGCAGCATCTTTCTTGCGCCAGCGCGCCGCCGCCATGGGGTTCCACGCTACGACGCCTCTGCCTCCATCTTCCCCATTGTGGCGAAGTTCGATCCAATATCGGCCATCGTCTCGAGAATTGACTTCATATGCGTCTACTGGCTCGATTTTGCTTCGATCAAAAATTTTTGATAAGCGCTCCATCGCCATTCGCATCCCTGTCGACATATCGAGTCCAGTCATAGCTGCTGGATTGGAAAGCAGCCGCAAAACGGTGACGCGGCGATTGCCCTCAAGAGCAACATAACGTTTGGGTTTTTGATTGACCTCCATCACCATGAACCGCTCAATGGGACTTAGTCCGTGCTTGATGATACTCTCGGCTAATCGGACCAGCTTCATCCCTTGATTGCGGACAACTTTTTGCAAAGCCTGTTGTTGTCCTTCGGCATGCGTGATGCGTGGATTTTCGCCGTCCAGCACAAGATCTTCGATTTTGAGTTTGATTTCTGGCATGCAGTCGTTCCCCCAATGCGGAAGCTACATGCCTTTAGCCATAAGGTAAAGGTTGCACAATTTTGGTCGCCACACGTCGTCCGTTGTCAAGTATATATTTGCTGGCGGAGCATTGCTGCGTGACGGGAATGGCGGGGCGTCGATCCCGCGCGCCCGGTGTTTCCGCCACAATCCGTCCCAATCCCAAATTTCAGCTTGCACAATCCCCCGCGCGCCTGCATTGCCACCCCATGACCCTCCTCTCCACCCGCCGCACTCTTCTGGCCGCCTCCGCTGCCACCCTTGCCGCCCCTGCCATCGCCCGCGCTGACACCGCGATCCGCTGGCGGCTGATTACCGCGTGGACCCGCAACCTGCCCGGCCCCGGCGTTTCGGCGCAACGGCTGGCGGACCGGATCAACGCGATGAGCGGGGGCCGGCTGGTGATAGAGCTGTTTGCGGCGGGGCAGATTGTGCCAGCCTTTGGCGTGTTTGAGGCGGTCAGCAATGGCACGGCGGAAATGGGCCATACAGCGGCGTTATACTGGGAGGGCAAGCTGCCCGGCGTCTCGCTGTTTACGACCGCCCCGTTCGGCATGGGGCCGCTGGAACACCAGACATGGATTGAGCAGCGCGGCGGACAGGCTTTGTGGGACGAGCTTTACGCCCCCTTTGGCCTGCGGGCATTTCTGGCCGGCAATACCGGCCCTTCGATGGGCGGCTGGTTTCGCAAGCCGGTGGACAGCGTAGCCGGTATCAAGGGCTTGCGCATTCGCGTGCTGGGGCTGGGGGCGGAGGTCTATGAGGCGATGGAGGCAGTGCCGATCCCGATTCCGCCCGGCGATACCGCCGCAGCGCTGGAGCGCGGCATTATTGACGCGGTGGAACTGCTGGCCCCGGTGAATGACCAGCCGCTCGGCCTCAACCGTTTTGCGCCCAATTACCTGATGCCCGGCTTCAACAAGCCGAATGGGGCCAGTGAAGCCCTGATTTCGCAAAAAGCGTTTGACGCCCTGCCGCCCGACCTGCGCGCCATCGTCCAAAACGCCTGCGCGGCGGAACATGCGGCGGGGTTGGCCGATGCCATGTCCGGAAATGCGGCCGCCCTGTCGCAACTGGTGGCCGATGGCGTCAAGGTTCTGGCCTTCCCGCCTGACGTGCTCGCCGCCTTCCGCACCAAAGCCACGATGGTGCTGGAGCGCAAGGCCGGACAGGGCGACATGGCCCGCCGCATCATCGCCTCCTATGCCGCCGCGCAGGCGGCGGGCAGGACATGGGGCCGGGTGGAGGCCTATATGGCGCAGGCTTTGCGCACAATCTGAGCCGGAGGCAACATGAGCCAACACCCCAAAACCATGCGCCAGATTGAATTTACCGGGCCTGGCGGGCCCGAAGTGATTGTGCTGCGCCAAGCCGCCGTGCCGCAACCCGGCCCCGGCCAGGTGCTGGTGAAAGTGGCCGCAGCGGGCGTCAACCGGCCCGATTGCCTGCAGCGCGCCGGGGCCTATCCGCCGCCGCCCGGTGAAACGCTGGTCCCCGGCCTCGAAATTGCTGGACACATTGTGGCCCTTGGCGAGGGCGTCGGCGGCTGGAAAGCGGGCGACGAAATCTGCGCGCTCGTCGGTTCCGGCGGCTATGCCGAATATTGCCTGGCTCATGCCGATCTGTGCCTGGCAAAACCCAAAGCGCTGAACCTGTTGCAGGCAGCGGGAGTGCCGGAGAATTTCTTCACCGTTTACGACAATGTGTTTACGCGCGGAAAACTGGCCAGGGGCGAGACCTTTCTGGTGCATGGCGGCTCCAGCGGCATTGGCTCCGTCGCGATCCAATTGGCGCGGCAGGCGGGCGCGCTGGTGATTGCCACCGCCGGATCGGCGGAGAAATGCAGTTTCTGCCGCGAGCTGGGCGCGGACCATGCCATTGACTACCGCCGCACGGATTTTGAGGCCGAAGTGAAGACCCTCACCGGCAAGCGCGGCGTCGATGTCATCCTCGACATGGTCGGCGGCGAATATATTGGCAAGAATATCGGCCTGCTGGCGCTCGATGGCCGCCTCGTGCAAATCGCCTTCCTGCAAGGCAGCAAATTTGCCGGGTTTGACATGCTGCCCGTGATGGTCAAGCGGCTAACCTGGACCGGCTCTACCCTGCGCCCGCGCACGCTGGCGCAGAAGGCGGCGGTGGCGCAGGCTTTGCGCGAATCAGTCTGGCCGCTGCTGGATGCCGGCACGGTGGCCCCGCGCATCCACACGACTTTTCCGCTGGAGGAGGCGCGGGCAGCGCATGAGCTGATGGAATCGTCCGTGCATCTGGGCAAGATCATGCTGCAAGTGACGCCATTGTAGCGGGCCAAGCCGGGAGCGCACATTTCCAGCGCGCTGGTGCGGCGCGTATCGGCTTCAAGGCTTGATCAATCCTGCGGCGGCACGCAGCGGACTGGAAATCCGCGCTCCGGGCTTCGCCGTCATTTTCTGCAAAAAAGCCCGCCGGGCTGGCGCACGGCGGGCTGAACTTGCAGAAGTTTGGAATTCCCGCTCCGGTCAGTTATAAAAAGGTAATAAAACGGTCTATTGACACTTCAGTGCACCGTTGCGGCGGCACTCACGGGAATCAGCTTGGTGATTTCGTCCTTCAGCAGCAGCTTTTTTCGTTTGAGTTCAGCCAGTTTGAGTTCACTGGTAGCGGGGTGCTGGACTTCCTTCTCGATTTCCCTTTGCAGGGCCTCATGACGACGCTGAAGTTCGACGATATGGCTGTTAAGTGACATGCTAGCGACTCCTTGTGGCTGCTTTCACGACAGAAGCGTGACATAGAAATCAAGCCCCGTGAAGGGGGTTCATCGCACAGGCCTAATCAATTCTTCACAGCGCCGTCCGGGTTGGCATTTTCGGCCAATTCGCTTGCGGCGCGGCCCCGGAAGCCCCATAATTATGCGTTGAATGGCCGGTTTGGCCAATGTTGAACTTTGGATATTTCGGGATGCCGGAGGAATTGAGCTATGCCGAACGCAAGGCCTTCCTGGCCGAACTGGAGCAATTGCGCGAGGCCCACCGGGATCTGGATGCCGCTATTGCGGCGCTGGAAAATGTCGGCAATGGCGACCGGCTGCAATTGCAGCGCCTGAAAAAGCGCAAGCTGGCGCTGCGGGACCGGCTTTCCTACCTCGAAGACAGCGTCACGCCCGATATTATCGCCTAGACGCTTGCGCCGGGAAGGGGGGTCCACTATTCCCGCCCCTATCTGCTTTGACCGGGAACCTCCGCATTGGCCCACGCAAAAGTCGCCATCATCATGGGCAGCCAGTCCGACTGGGCCACCATGCGCCATGCCGCCGAAACCCTTGGCGCGTTGGGAGTGGGCTGTGACAAGCGCATTATTTCCGACCACCGCACGCCGGACCGGCTGGTGGCTTTTGCCAGGGGGGCGGCGGCCGAAGGGTTCCATATCATCATCGCCGGGGCGGGCGGTGCTGCGCACCTGCCCGGCATGACGGCGGCGATGACGCAATTGCCGGTGTTTGGCGTGCCGGTGGAATCCAGGGCGCTGTCGGGTCAGGACTCGCTGCTGTCCATCGTGCAAATGCCGGCCGGCATTCCCGTCGGCACGCTGGCGATTGGCCGGGCTGGGGCGGTCAATGCCGCGCTGCTGGCGGCGGCGGTGCTGGCGCTGTCCGATCCGGCGCTGGCAGGGCGCCTCGCCGCCTGGCGCCAGCGCCAGACCGATGCTGTGGCGGAGCGGCCCCATGACGAGGCGTGAGGTGGCGGTGCGGCCAGGCAGCACCATCGGCATTCTCGGCGGTGGCCAGCTGGGCCGGATGCTGGCACTGGCTGCCGCCCGCCTCGGCCTGCACTGCCACATCTATGCGCCGGAAGCAGACAGCCCGGCCTTCGAGGTTTCCGCCAGCCACAGCATCGGCGCGTATGAGGATGAAGCGGCACTGGCAGCTTTTGCCAGCCAGGTCGATGTTATCACCTATGAATTCGAGAATGTGCCGGCCCAAACCGCCAATTTTCTCGATTCCATCTGCCCGGTCCGCCCCGGCCCCGGCATATTGGCGGCAACGCAGGACCGGCTGGTGGAAAAGCAGTTCCTGCAATCGCTCGGCCTGCCCACCGCGCCCTATGCAGGCGTGGATGATGCGGGCGGGCTGGCCCGCGCTGTTGGCCAGCTCGGCCGGCCTTCGATCCTGAAAACGCGGCGCTTTGGCTATGATGGCAAGGGCCAGGCAATTGTGCGCGAGGGGTCGGACCTGCCCGCCGTATTCCGCTCGCTCGGCACGCGGCCCTGCATTCTCGAAGGCATTGTCAATTTCGAGCGTGAGGTCTCTGTCATTGCCGCGCGCGGGCTGGATGGTGCCTTTGCGCCCTGGGATGTCTGCGAGAACCAGCATGAGAACCACATTCTGGCGCGCACCCTTGTGCCTGCCCGCATTACAGCGGAGACGCAAGCCAGGGCGCTGGCCATGGCCCGCGCCATCGCTGATGCGCTGGGCTATGTGGGTGTCATCGCGGTGGAGATGTTTGTCACGCAGGAATGGCCCGCTGGCGGGGGGCCGCAGCAGCAGGCCCTGCGGGTCAATGAAATTGCGCCGCGCGTCCATAATTCCGGCCACTGGACGATTGATGGCGCGGTGACCTCGCAATTCGAGCAGCACATCCGCGCCATCTGCGGCTGGCCGCTGGGATCCACCCGCCGCCATGGGGCCATTGTGATGGACAATCTGATTGGCGGGGATGCGGGGCGCTGGGCCGATATTCTGGAAGAGGACGGGGCCAGCCTGCATCTCTATGGCAAGGGCGCGGCAGTGCCGGGCCGCAAAATGGGACACATGACCCGGATTGTAAAGAATTAGCGGCACAATCGCCAAAATCGCCCGGCCCGAGTGTGGACAATCCGCCGGGCCTCTGCTACCCACGCCGCTTCGTCGTTCCAACCCACAACGGGCGCACCGCCCATCAGACAGGATCAGCCGCTTGCAAGTTCTCGTCCGCGACAACAATGTCGATCAGGCCCTCAAGGCGCTCAAGAAGAAAATGCAGCGCGAAGGCATTTTCCGTGAAATGAAACTGCGCGGACATTACGAAAAGCCGTCGGAAAAGCGCGCCCGCGAAAAGGCCGAGGCAATCCGTCGCGCCCGCAAGCTGGCCCGCAAGAAGATGCAGCGCGAAGGCCTGCTGCCGATGAAGCCCAAGCCCGTGATGGGCGCACCGCGCTAAGCCTCTGTTTATTTTTTCGTGCAAACTCAATGGCACCCCGGGCTTGCCCGCGCGGGTGCAATTGTGTTTGGCGACGCTTGCGGGTAAAAGCACCTTTGCCCGCCAGAAATGCAACAGGTGAGATGCTGATGTTTGCTTCCTTCCGGTTTTTGCCCGCCCTGTCCGCCGGGGCATCGGCGCTGGCCCCCCGCCTTGCCGCCGTGCTGGCCACGCTGGCGCTGGCTGGCTGCGAGACTGTTGGCGGCATTTCTGGCGGCAACCGCCCGACCATTGCCGAACAGGCAGCGCCGGACGAGGCTGCCGGAGCCAATATTGAATCCCTCAACGATGTCGTGCGCCGCAACCCGTCCAGCCCCGAGGCTTACAACACGCGCGGCGTGGCGCTGGCGAAGATTGGCCGCTACCCCGAGGCGATTGCAGATTTTTCGCAGGCCATCAAGATCGACCCCAACCACGCCGCCGCCTATACCAACCGCGCTCTGGCGTGGCGCCAGTCCGGTCGCAATGATGCCGCGCTGAATGATTTTACCCGCGCCATCACGGCCAATCCCAACCATGCCCCGGCTTATCTGGGCCGCGCCAACCTGTTGCGCTCGCAAGGCAATCTGGGCGATGCGCTGGCCGATCTCAATCAGGCGATCCGCCTCAACCCGGAGGGGGCGCAGGCTTATCATGCGCGCGGCCTGCTGTATCAGCGTCAGGGCCAGCATCCGCAGGCGATCACCGATTTCGACAATGCGATTGACCGGGATCCGTTTACCGCCGCGCCCTATCAGGCGCGCGGGCAGAGCCTGACGGCCATGGGCAAATATGATGCGGCGATTGAGGATTTCAACGCCTCGCTCAATGTCGATGCGAAGAATTCCGACGGCTGGTCCGGCCTTGGTCTGGCCTATGAGCGGCAGGGCAACCGGCAGAAAGCCCAGGAATCCTACAGCCGCGCCCTCACCGTCAACGCCAATAATGCGCAGGCGCGCGACGGTCTTTCGCGCGTGGGCCGGTAATGCCTCTGCAGAGCGCCGCCTCGGCCCAGCGCTCGGTGGCGATTGAGCGGGCCGGGCTGGTGGCGATGGAAGCGGCTTTGGCCGACCTGACACCGGACGGTTTGGGCGGTCGCTTTGCGGCGGCGTTTGACTTGTTGAGCCAGCTCAAGGGCCGCATCATCGTCACCGGCATGGGCAAATCCGGCCATGTGGCGCGCAAAATCGCGGCCACGCTCGCCTCCACCGGCACGCCCGCCTATTTCGTCCACCCCGCCGAAGCCAGCCATGGCGATCTCGGCATGGTGCAGACGGGCGATGCCATCCTCGCTTTGTCCTGGTCCGGCGAGACGGCGGAACTGGCCGATATCATCACCTATTCGCGCCGGTTTGGCATCGCGCTGATTGGCATCACCTCGGGCCATGACAGCGCGCTGGGGCGCGAGGCCGATGTTTGTCTGGTGTTGCCCAAGGTCGAGGAGGCCTGCCCCAATGGCCTGGCCCCCACCACTTCCACCACGCTTCAATTGGTTCTGGGCGATGCTCTGGCCGTGGCGCTGCTGGAATCGCGCGGGTTTTCCGCGCAGGATTTCAGGCAATATCACCCCGGCGGCAAGCTCGGCTCGCGCCTGACTTTTGTGCGCGATGTCATGCATGGCGGCGAGCGCCTGCCGCTGGTGGCCGACAGCGCCCACATGGCCGAGGCCGTGGTGGCCATGTCCGGCAAGGGCTTTGGCTGCGCGGCCATTACGGATGCTGGCGGGCGTCTGGCGGGGATCATCACCGACGGCGATCTGCGCCGCCACATGCGCGCCGACCTGATGGCCGTGCCCGTGCGCGACATCATGACCCGCGCCCCGCAAGTGGTGACCCCCGGTATGCTCGCCGCCGAAGCGCTGCACATTCTGGAAGCGCGGAAGATCACAGCGCTGATGGTGGTGGATGATGCGGGCGTGCCGTGCGGGATTGTGCATATCCATGATTTGCTGCGGGTGGGGGTGGCGTAGCCCTCCCCGAACCGCGCACTTCCAGTGCGCTCTTTCCACTGCTTCAAGGGTCGAAGCATAGCACGATACATCCCCGCGCACGGGCGCACTGCAAGTTCGCGGTCCGGGGGTTCAGCCCTCCCCGGACCGCGCACTTCCAGTGCGCCCTTTCCGCTGCTTCAAGGGTCGGAGCATAGCACGGTTTGCCTCCGCGCGAGCGCACTGGAAGTGCGCGGTCCGGGGGAACTGGCTGACGAAAATGGCCAAGCTTTGGCCTCGGCAACCAGACCGGCTTTCACCGGATTGTTTTCAACATAGCCCAATGTTTGCGCAAAATGGTCTTTATTGCGCATGAAACGGTCAAAATAATCGGGGGTCCAAACCGGGCCAGACCGCCCGGTCAAGCGGTTGATAGCCAGCGTGCTAAACTGCTTCCAGGAGCGAACGCACTGACCAAGGTTATGGCCAATGAGTTGCTCAACCAGAACGTGCACGTGGTTGGGCATAACGCACCAGCCCAGCAGATTGTAACGCTGGCGGTCAAAATGCAGCAGGCAATCCTCAACAATCGCCGCATGGGCTGGCACGGCGAGCAAATGACCGCTGACAGACTTGTCGAGAAAGGCATCAACCTGGGAGCGACGCAGGGCAGGATCATCATGAAATTCTGCGAAGATTGCAGCCGGGATGCTGCCCAGCGTTCTGAAAACGACATGCTGGATGTTTTCAGGCGAATCAAAATGCGGGAGGTAACCGCAGGAATGCCAGCCCTTAGCATCCATCCTTGCTCTCCCCGGACCGCGCACTTCCAGTGCGCCCTTTCCGCTGCTTCAAGGGTCGGAGCATAGCACGGT
>JAYVYA010000165.1:0-1769 GCA_043784745.1 Hyphomicrobiales bacterium | reverse complement strand
CCCTGGCGGCATTGTCGCAGACGCTGGCGCTGTTGGTTGTGCTGGCCTGCAGCCTGATCTTCCTGCTGGCGATCTTCGCGCGGCTTTGTGCCTGGCAGGCTTCCCTGGGCGGGGCGGACGAGCCACCAGCCCCCCTGCCAGACTATGCCCTGCCGGTTTACACCATTCTGGTGCCGCTGTTTGACGAGGCCTGCATCCTGCCCGATCTGGTGCGGGCGCTGGATAATCTCGACTATCCAAAATCCCGCCTCGACATCAAGCTGGTGGTGGAGGAGCGGGACACTGCCACCCGCAAGGCCATAGCAGCGCTGCATTTGCCGCCGCGCTATGACGTGATTGTGTGTCCAGACGGCGCTCCGCGCACAAAACCCCGCGCGCTCAACATGGCGCTGCCGCTGGCGCGCGGGGCGCTGCTGGTCGTATTTGATGCCGAAGACCGGCCTGATCCAGGGCAATTGCGCGAGGCTGCCACCCGCTTTGCCCTGGCCCCGGACCTTGCCTGCCTGCAAGGCCAATTGGTGATCGACAATGCCGGCGACAGCTGGCTGACCCGGCTGTTCGCAATTGAATATGCGGCACTGTTCAGCGTGATCGACCCTGGACTGTGCCGGATGGGCCTGCCGCTGCCGCTGGGCGGCACCTCCAACCATTTTCGCAAGCAAGTTTTGCGCGACATCTGCGGCTGGGATGCGTGGAATGTCACGGAGGATGCCGATCTTGGCCTGCGGCTGGCGCGGCTGGGGCACAGGGTCGAGAGTTTTGCCGCTGTCACCCGTGAGGAAGCGCCGATTTCGCTCAGCGCCTGGCTCGGCCAGCGGCGGCGCTGGCAGAAGGGCTGGATGCAGACCATCTGCACGCATCTGGCCAATCCGGCCCGGTTTGTGCGCGAACTCGGGCTGTTTCGCGCCCTGCTCTGCGCCGGAACCATGCTGGGCATGGCGCTGGGCGGGCTGACCGGGCCGGTGTTTGCCGTTGCCTTCTGGCGAGCGGCGCTGGGTGGGAACTTGCTGCAGCCCGAAAGCCTTGGCGAGATTGCCATCAGCACGCTTGCCTCGCTGCTGTTTATCGGCGGGCTGGCGGCGGGATACGGCCCGATGCTTCTCGGGATGTCCCGGCGAAAGCTCTGGCACCTGCTGCCCTGGCTGCTGGCGTCCCCCGCCTATTTCATCCTTGGTTCCTATGCGTCCTGGCGCGGGCTGTTTGAATTGTGCACGCGGCCATTTCACTGGCAGAAAACACGCCATGGCGTGTCCAGAGGCCGGGCCGTCCGGCCGGGTATTTAACGCTGGACGGAAGGGTGCGGGCTTTCAGGTTGCCGGGACCGGCACAGGCTCAATATCCGGCTCCGGCAAGACAACTCTGGCGGGTTTGCCCGCCAGTTTCGGGTGTTTGCCGGGTTTGCCGGGCTTGATCGCTGGCTCCCGCAATTCCAGGATGGCTCTCACAGGGTTTGGCGTATGGTCAAGGGTCGAGCCGGTGACCGCATCGACCCCCAGGCCAATGACCCCGCCAATCAGGATATTGCCCGCCGCCCCGGCCACGCCGCCGCCGGACAATTGGGTCTTCACCGGGATTTCCTGGGTCTTGTAACCCTCTTTCGAGATGCTGACAATAAATTCGTCCTTGCGGGCAACCGTAAAGGTGCAGGGCGAGACGCAGGCATGCGCCAGCGAGGCGGACACCCGTGCACCCGTCGGCTCGGTCGTGACGGTGATCTGCTCGGTTGTGCCGCGCACAATGGTTGCGCAGCCAGCTGTTGAAAGCGCCAA
>JAYVYA010000164.1:0-3868 GCA_043784745.1 Hyphomicrobiales bacterium | reverse complement strand
GGCATTCAGCGTATTCATTATTTCATGCGCCATTTCGGCGGTATTGTCGCGCATCTTTTCCTGCTCGCTCTCCTTGTTGGCCAGCGTGCGGCGCAGCCGGTCTTCGCGCGCCCGCGAATGCAGCAGGGTGCGCAGCGTCGCATCCAAAGCGGAGGCGGAGAGGTCATTCTTGTGCAGATAGGCCATGGCCCCGGCACTCAGGCTTTGCGATTGCACATCGGTCATGTCGAGCGAGGAAACCACAACCGCAGGCGCGCGGAACATATGGGCCCCCGGGCTGGTCAGCATGCCCAGCGAATCCTCCGCCCGCACCCAGAAATCGAGGATCATCACGTCAAATTCAGCCGAACTTGCTTCATGCCGGGCTGCGGCAATATCGGAGGCGGCAACAATGGTGCAGTCAAAAAATTTCGACCGGTGTAGATAGTTGCGGATGATGCGCTCGTCATTGGCATCGTCCTCCACCAGCAGCACGTGCAGGCCGGTGCGGTCTCCGCCCAGTCCGCGCTGCGCACCCGGCATGGCCTTGCGCGAGCGGTGCGCGGGAAAGCTGGCAGGTTTGCGTGACGCATCGGAACCTGCCATTTTCAGAACCCCGCAGATAATAACCAGTAGTGTTATGCACACCGGCACAATAAAGCTCAAGCAGGTATTTGGTGCCGGCCCTTATAACGGTGGCGATATATTGCCGGCAGACACTTGCACCGTGTCAGCGGGCGGGGAAACCTGCCACTTTCCCGCTTTGGCCGGGCACCCGGCCCATGGGGTGCACCGGGCGGTCATGCGGCGTCAGCCCGTAGCGCCTGATCACATCCAGATAGCCGTTGTAGACCAGACCGCCATTGTCCCGCAGTATTTTCGTGCGGTGGCGGCGATAGTAACCGGGAATTTCATACCATGGCATTCCCGGTATTTCGTGGTGCACCGCATGCAGGTTATTGTGGAGATACAGCAGTCCCATCAGCGGCGCATGTTCGACAATGGCGATCCGTTCCGGCGTATTTTCCACGGCACGATGTTCGGCAAACGAACGCACCAGCATCAGCGCAGTGCCCGGATAGACAAACGCCAGCAGGTACAACCAAAAACTCATGCCGCATACGAGGCACACCCAGGCCAGCACCAGTGCCACCGCCGCCAAGTGCTTCACCCAGATGCGCCGGTGCAGGCGGCTGCCGCCCCAAACCAGCGTGAATTCCTGCACCAGATAGCGCCCGGCTACCCAGGGCGGGCCCAGCAGCACCCGCCCGAGCAGCGTCGTCTGGCACTGCACTAGCCAACGCTTGAGGCCGCTGAGTTTTTCCCAGTCTTCCGGCGTCCAGTAATAGGATTCCGGATCATCCAGCGGGTCCGTCAGCCGCTCGTCGCGGTGGTGGGTCAAATGGCTGACGCGATAGGCCTCGTAGGGCAAGAACAGCAGCAGCGGCGGCAGGCCAAGCCAATGGTTCAGCCAAACCCATTTGGTCGGGTGGCCATGAATCGTCTCGTGCTGCAAGGAGGATTGCCAGGCGCAAAACCAGCCTGCGAGCGGCACGAGAAGCCAGAGCGGCAGTGCAGCATGAAACCAGGTTAGCGCCAGCCAGCCGGAATAAATCACCAGCGCCAACAAAATGCTTGGCCATTCGACAGCAGGTGCGGGGCGGGCGGGCATGGAAAGGAGAATCAAACGGTTGGAGGTGCCAGACTATAGATCACTTTTGCGTGAATAAAAGGATACAGCGCTGCAAGTGCTGCTGAAAATATCGGCCCGACCCCCTAAAAACAAGGTGCCAGGGTGCTGCCTCCCGGGCCATCGCAAAGACGTGATTTTGGTGTGTTCCACAAGTTTGCTTGAGATGGGCCATTGCAACCAGACAGCAGGAAATCTCCCGATGATCAGCCGCCGCCATTTTCTCGCCGCTTCCGCCGCCACCGGTTTCGCCAGCTTCGCTGCCGGCGCTCTTGCTGCCGAACAGCGCGGCTTTGACGCCAGCGCATTTGAGGCGGCGCAAAAAGCTGGCCGCCCCATTCTGGTTGAAGTGTCGGCCCCCTGGTGCCCGACCTGCCAGGCCCAGAAGCCGATTCTCCAGGGCCTGTTTTCCAGACCGGAGCTGGAAAACCTCGTCGTGTTCGAGGTCGATTTTGACACCCGCAAGGAAGTGCTGAAAGCGCTGAATGTGCGGCAGCAGAGCACCCTGATTGTGTTCAGGGGCGCGACCGAAATGGGCCGCTCGGTGGGCGATACCAACCCTGCCTCCATTGCCGCCCTGCTCGGCAAGCTGGCCTGAACCCGTCAGGGAAACATCCAGATGGAACCGGGAACGTTGTTTCTCGCCTTCATGGCGGGCATAGTCTCGATCCTCTCGCCCTGTGTACTCCCGCTTTTGCCGGTGGTGCTCGGCTCGGCGGTGGCGGAGCACAAGGCTGGCCCGGCCGCTTTGGCGCTGGGTCTGGCCATTTCTTTCGTCGTCATCGGTTTGTTTGTTGCCACAATCGGGTTTGAGCTGGGGCTGAATGAGGCTGTCTTCCGCAATCTGGCCGCTGTGCTGATGATCGCTTTTGGCATTGTCCTGTGCTCCCGGCAATTGCAAATGCAGTTTGCCACCGCCGCCGGGCCAATCAGCAGTTTTGCCGAGAGCCGCTTCGGCGGTTTTTCTGCGGGCGGGCTTCAGGGCCAGTTTGGCGTCGGGCTTTTGCTCGGCGCAGTGTGGTCGCCTTGCGTGGGGCCAACCCTGGGAGCCGCGTCGGTGCTGGCCTCGCAGGGCAAGAATCTCGGCGCTGTCGCCCTCACCATGTTCGCCTTTGGCGTGGGTGCGGGCCTGCCGCTGGTGCTGCTGGGCTTTTTGTCGCGCGGCGCGCTGATGCGTTTCAAGGCACGCATGATGTCGGCGGGCAAGGGTATCAAGCTGGTTTTCGGAGGCCTGCTTGTGCTGGTCGGCAGCTTGATCCTGACCGGTCTCGACCGGCGGCTGGAGACATTGCTGGTGCAAATCTCGCCCGAATGGCTGACGCGGTTCACCACGCAGTTTTGACCGCCGCAGTTTATTATGCCGGCCACGGCGTTTCGGTGGAAAATGAAAACGACCTGCTGCCCACCGGTCTGGTGCTCCGCCCGGCGTCCGATCTGGAAATCCACGGCCTCAGCGTCAGCTCCATCCTGCGCCAGATGAAGCGGGAGGAGCGTGCCAATGTCGTGATGCCCATCCCGCCAATGGCGGGGCCGGTGGCGGCTCCAATGTCGGGCTGGGCAATGTCGGGGAATTTTTTGGCGGTGTCGCGCGTGGCGTGATGCGGATCAGGTAACCCTGCGCTGCGCCTTGCCGCACTATCCCAGGCAGGGTTTGCCCCCTATCCTCCGGGCTGCAACTCCCGGGGTTTGCCATGGTCCTCAAGCAATTTACCTATCTCGTTGCGCTGGCGCGGGAAAAGCATTTTGGCCGCGCCGCGCTGGCCGCCAATATCTCGCAGCCGACGCTGTCGGCGGCAATCAAGGCGCTGGAGGCCGAAATGGGTGCGCCCATTGTCGAGCGCGGCCACCGCTTCAACGGCCTCACCCCGCAGGGCGAACTGGTGCTCGACCATGCCCAGCGCATCCTCGCCGAATGCGCTGCCCTGCGACAGAGCCTCGATGAAATGGGGCAGGGCCTGCGCGGGCGCCTGCGCCTTGGCGTCATTCCCACCGCCCTGCCGGTGGTCGCCATGCTGACCGGCCCGTTTCATGCGCGCTATCCCGGCGTGTCGATTCAGGTCTTTTCGCATACATCGATCGAAATTCTCCGGGGGCTGGAAACTTTCGAGCTGGAAGCAGGCATGACCTATCTCGACAATGAACCGCTGGACCATGTGCTGGCCAAGCCGATTTACCGCGAGGATTATGTGTTCCTCACCC
>JAYVYA010000163.1:0-15151 GCA_043784745.1 Hyphomicrobiales bacterium | reverse complement strand
CGCGCCGCAGCAGCCGGCGCCCTTGGCGACAACCACCTCGATGCCCATGCGGGTCAGCAGGCGGATGGTCGCCTCGTTGATCTCCGGCGCCAGCACCTGTTGGGCGCAGCCGGCCAGCAGGGCCACCCGACCGCGACGCTCCCCCGCCGCCCGATGGACCCGCGCGCCCTCAAGGGCGCTTCGGCCGGGAAGGCTTTTCGGCGCCAGACGAAGCATGGCGCGTAGCCGATTGGCGGGCCGGCTCTGGCCGGGGATCAGCCCGGCGAATGGCCGCGCCAACTGCGCACCGATCATCGCCAAACGCATCAGCGCCGGTCGTGGCAGCACAACGGCCAGCGTGTTGCGCAACCAGCGCTCCTGCCACGGCCGGGTATAGGTCCGCTCGATATGTGTCCGCGCGTGATCGACCAGGTGCATGTAATTCACCCCCGACGGACAGGTGGTCATACAGGAAAGGCAGGAAAGGCAGCGGTCGACATGGCGCACCACCAGTTCGGTGGCGTCGGCGCCCGTCTCCAGCATGTCCTTGATGAGGTAGATGCGGCCGCGCGGGCTGTCGAGTTCGTCGCCAAGCAGCAGAAAGGTCGGGCAGGTGGCCGTGCACATGCCGCAATGCACACAGCTACGCAGTATCTGGTTGGAAGCTGCGGTATCCGGGTCGCGAAGCTGTTCGGCGGTAAAATTTGTTTGCATGGAGTTCAGCCTAGAGTGGCGCGTTCTTTCAAAGGGCGACGGAACAGCAGAATCGCCCAGACCAGCCAAGCGAGTGACATGACGAAAAACATCTGCGAGAGCATTTCTCCGCGGTCCGTCAATGCATCGGCGATCAGGTAAACGATGGCTGTCACGATCACTCCGGCGCCCGAGAGGAAGCGGATGTCGGTGATGCCAGGTTGGTCTGGCGCTTGGTAGAAACGCACCAGGCACAGCACGCAGGTGGTCAGGCAAGGCAGCATGATGAGTGTGCTGGGTATCTGCATGATCCTACAATCCCGCGTAAAGCCGGCCAGGATTGAGCAGAGGCTCCGGCGCGCGTCCGGCAAGCCCATCCCGCGCGGCGCAAACAGGTCACGCTCCAGAAAATAGCCGGTGAGGCGGAAACCGGCTGCCACATCCCCGGATGTCGGTTCGGCAAATATACCGCCCTCGTGCAGGAATGCGGGCAGGGGCAGCAGCTTGTCTTTCCACGGCTCGCCCGCCGTCCGGGAGACGGCTTTGCCCGAGCGCGGGGAGACAAATACCAGATCCTGCGTCGCCCCGCTGGCGGCACATTCGGCGAGGTCGAGGCCAAAGCCAAGTTCCTGCAACAGGGCCAGTTCAAACCGGGCGATCAGGGCGGGGGCGATGCGTGGCTCGTCAATGTGTTCGGCAATCAGCAGGGCGGTTTCATAGAGGCCGCGATGGTTTTCGCGCTCGGGCAGCAGGCGGAGCAGTTGTCCCACCAGCGATATGGCGTGCAGCGCCGCCTCATTGGCCAGGATGCGGGCGGTGCGCAGGTGCACGGGTTCAATGGCATAGGTGCCGAGCTGGTCCTCGATCCGCGCCCGCCACACAGCCACAACACTGTTGCCGGCCTGCAGCACCGGCTGCATGGCGCGTGAGCGGCCACCGCGCACAATGCCCAGATGGCGGCCATGCCCTGCCGTCATCAGCTCCAGAATGGCCGAGCTTTCACCATGACGCCGCAAACCCAGGACCATGGCCTCGTCGCGCCATTCCATCGCTATTGCTGCGAAAGTTTTAGCGCGGGATCATAGGTGACACCCGACACATCCTTGGTCACCGCCTGGCCGCAGATGGTGCGGCCCTGGACGGCGTCAAAGGTCAGGGCGGGGGAACCAAAGAGCGACCAGCCCAGGCTGAGCGCCTCCGTCACCTTGTGGCAGAAGCTGGAATCATCGGGAGCGGTGAGGGTGCGGTAGAGGGTGAGTGTTTTGGAGAGGGTGAGGGGGTTGGACATTTTTTGCTCCCGGCGAAATATAGAGGCGGTCGCTGACCGGACCTACTGCCTCGGAAATTCCAGCCCCATTTCCCGGTAACGCTCGGGATCATCGGCCCAGTTTTCCCGCACTTTGACAAACAGAAACAGGTGAATCTTCGTCTCCGCCGCTTCCATAATATCCTTGCGGGCGGCGGAGCCAATCGACTTGATGGTCTTGCCGCCTTCGCCGATGACGATTTTCTTGTGGCCGTCGCGCATCACGAAAATCGTCTGCTCGACGCGGGCCGAACCATCCGGCAATTCCTTCCAGCTGTCGGTCTCGACATGCGACTGGTAGGGCAATTCATCATGCAGGCGCTCGAAAATCTTTTCGCGGGTGATTTCAGCGGCGAGCGAGCGCAGCGGGGCGTCGGAGACCTGGTCTTCCGGGTAGAGCCAGGGGCCGGGCTGCATCAGCCGTCCCAGTTTTTCGCGCAGCTTGGGCACGCCGTGGCCGCGCAAAGCCGAGACCATAAACGTGTCGGTGAAGGGCAGCCTGGCGTTGAGGTCACCCGCCAGTTTCAGCAGGCCAGGCGCATCCACCGTGTCAATCTTGTTGAGAATCAGGATTTTCGGCGCTTTCAGCGCAGGCAGCCTGGCGAGTATGGCTTCCACCTCCTCGTCCATGCCTTTGCGGGCATCAACCAGCAAAGCAATTGCGTCGGCATCACCCGCGCCGCCCCAGGCGGAATGAACCATGGCCCGGTCCAGCCGCCGCCTCGGGGCGAAAATGCCGGGCGTATCGACAAAAATAATCTGCGCCGGACCCTCCAACGCAATGCCGCGCACGAGATTGCGGGTGGTCTGCACCTTGCGCGAGACAATCGACACTTTGGCCCCGACCAGCTGGTTGAGCAGGGTGGATTTACCGGCATTGGGCGCGCCGATCAGGGCGACAAAGCCGCAAGAGGTGCCGGGAGGATTCTCGTTCATGCATTCACCAGTTTCAAAAGGCCTTCGCGCTGCAAAAACGCTTCTGCCGCTGCCTGCTCGGCGGTGCGTTTGGACGCGCCATCGGCATGGGCGGCGGCAAAGCCCTCAATCTGCACGGTGATCTGGAAATGCGGGGCATGGGCCGGGCCGGAGCGTCCGGTTTCCCGGTAGGCCGGTGTTGGCAGGCCGCGTCCCTGGGCCCATTCCTGCAATTGGGTTTTGGCGTCCTGCAGGGGGCGGCGGGGGGCGTGCATCTGGGCGGAAAAGGCGCTTTCAATCACCCGGCTGGCTGCTGCAAAGCCGCCATCGAGAAACACCGCGCCGATGATGGATTCGCAGATGTCGGCGAGGATGGCCGCCTTGCGCGCGCCACCGGTATGGGCCTCGCCCTCGCCGAGCTGGATATGGGCGGAGGCCCCCCAAGCGGCGGCGACTTCGGCGCAACTCTCCCGGCGCACCAGTTCGGCGAGGCGGCGGGAAAGCTCGCCCTCATCGGCCTCGGGGAAGGCGGTGCAGAGCATGCTGGACACCGCCAGCCCCAGCACCCGGTCTCCCAAAAACTCCAGCCGCTGGTAACTGGCATCGCGGGCCGTGTCGGTGGCAAGGGCGCTGACATGGGTCAAGGCCCGGTTCAGCAGTCCCTGATCGGCAAAAACATGGCCAACACTGGCTTCAAGCCCGGAATGGCGCGGCGCGTTGCCGGGGAAATGTTTCATCGGACAGGCTGGAACATCCGGCTCCAGCGCACGCTGGTGGGCCATTTCCAAAATTCCCAGGCGGCAGCACCCGGTTTGAGCGAAAAGAACACCAACTCGGCCCGGCCAACAAAATTCTCGATCGGCACAAAGCCGACACCGGGCTGTTTTGCGTCTGCGGGCACGCGGGAATCGGTGGAATTGTCACGGTTATCGCCCATCATGAAATAATTGCCGGCAGGCACCACAAATTTCTGGGTATTGTCGAGCACGCCCGTGTCGCCCTGCAATTCAATGATGCGGTGCGAGACGCCGGTTTCCTGGCTATCCTTGCTGCTGGCAGGCAGCGTTTCCTTGTAGGTCAGCACATCGGCTTCCACGCCAAAGAAATCATTGGTGCGGGCTTTGGCAATTTCTTCGCGCGGGACAATGACATCATTGATGTAGAGGCGCCCGCCGCTCATGTATACCGTATCGCCGGGCAAGCCGATGACGCGTTTGATATAGTCCTGGGTCTGGTCACGAGGTAAGCGAAACACTGCGACATCACCGCGCTTCGGAGTTGATTCCATCACGCGGCCACTGAAAAATCGGTCACTGCAGACATTGAAATAAATGAAATCGCACGGAAAGGAGGCGCGCGAATAACCGTAGGAATATTTGGAGACAAACAGGTAATCGCCAATTTCCAGCGTCGGGATCAGCGAACCCGAGGGGATGTTGAAGGGCTGGAACAGGAACGTGCGCACCACAAGGGCAATGAGCAGCGCCTGAATGACGACCTTGATCGTCTCAAATACACCGTCGCCATCCTGGGCCTTGGAAGCTGCAACCGGGTCATTCTGGGCGCTGGCGGGTTCGCTCATTTAAAAATCTCTTGGCGGGCGGGGAAAACTAGAGCCGCGAATAGCCCTTTGTTGCGATTAAAACAAGGCAAACCGGGGCCGTGTTCCGCGATGGGCAAAATTTAATGCGCCGGATTTTCAGGCGGGCAGCAAAACCGCTTCGATAATCACATGGGCGGCGGCCAGCGGGTATTCATCAGTCAGGGTCAGGTGGATCTGTGCAGCATATCCCGCCGGAACGATCGCTGCCAGCCGCTCTGCCGCGCCGCCCGTGAGCCTGAGTGTGGGGCGGCCGGAGGGCAGGTTGGTCACGCCCATGTCGCGCCAGAACACGCCGCGCCGTATGCCGGTGCCAAGCGCCTTGGCGCAGGCCTCCTTGGCGGCAAAGCGCTTGGCGTAGGAGGCGGCGCGGTTGGCCTTGCCATCGGAACGCTTTTGCTCGGCTTCGGTAAAGCAGCGCCCGACAAAGCGCTGGCCGAATTTTTCCAGGGTTTCCTCAATCCGGCGGATGTCGCAGAGGTCATTGCCCAAACCGAGAATCATGCCAGCTTCCGCCCGTCATCCATTGCCGCGCGCATGGTGCGGATGGTTTGCGCCAGACCCGCAAAGATCGCCTCGCCAATCAGGAAATGGCCGATATTGAGTTCGACAATCTGGGGCAGGGCGGCGATGGTGCGGGCGGTATCATAATTCAGCCCGTGGCCGGCATGGCATTCAAGGCCGCAGGCGGCGGCATGGGCAGCTGCGGCACGGATGCGGGCAAATTCAGCTGAGGCCTTCCCCGTCTCGCCCTGATCGAGCGCGCCGCACCAGGTGCCGACATGCAGCTCCACCACGGCGGCACCTATGCGCGCCGCAGCCTCAATTGCCGCCAGTGACGGCTCGATGAACAGGGAAACGCGGATGCCCGCCTGCGCCAGCCGGGTCGCAAACGGCTTCAGATGGTTGTATCCGCCGATAACGTCGAGGCCGCCTTCGGTTGTGCGCTCGCTGCGCTTTTCCGGCACGAGGCATGCGGCATGCGGCCGGGTGGCCAGCGCAATCGCCAGCATTTCATCGGTTGCCGCCATTTCAAAATTCAGCGGTTTGGAGATGGCGGCCTTGATGGCCGCCATGTCGGCATCGCGGATGTGGCGGCGGTCCTCGCGCAGATGGGCGGTGATGCCGTCGGCCCCCGCCTCAATCGCCAGCAGCGCCGCGCGGCACGGGTCCGGCACAACGCCGCCGCGCGCATTGCGGACGGTGGCGACATGGTCAATATTGACACCAAGACGCAAAAACGGGGCAGGCATGGGCATTTCCTCTTGTTGGGCGCTATCCATAGCCAGCGCGGCGGCAATTGCCAAGCCAGGCGGGAATGATGGCTGGCCCTTGCATGGCCCATTTGGCCCCCCACATAACGTCAGACCCGAGGGGCCGATGGAGAGACGATCATGTCGAATGTGACGGGTTATGGTGGTAAAGTATCCCCGCGTCCGGCGGCGCAATTTCCCGCCGGGCTGCCGCGTTCCGCTTTTGACGGCGTGCGCTCGCGCAGGATGATGGCGTTTGTGGTGGATTTTTGCATTGTAGCGCTGATCGTGGCGCTGGCCGCCTTTGTGCTGGCCATCCCGACTCTGGGCCTGACACTGCTGTTGACGCTGGTGTTCCTGCCAGCGATCTTTGCCACGATTGCGTTTTTCTACAATGGCTTTTGGGTTTCAAGTGCCAGTATGGGCACGCCGGGCATGCGGCTGATGGATATTGAAATAGGCACGAGCGAGGGCAATCGCGTGCCTTTCCTCAACGCCGCCGTCCATGCCCTGCTGTTTTATGTCAGCTGGTCGTTTCCGCCGGTTCTCCTGGTCTCCCTCTTGTCCAATGACAAGCGCTGCCTGCACGACATGCTGGCAGATGTGATCGTGACGCGCCGGACTTTGTGAGCAAAACAAAGCTTTGCGTGCAGCAAAAGCAGTGTTAGCATCCTGTCCCAGCGCTGGATGCTTTGCGCCTGGAGATGATTGTTGCCGTGACACGGGAATTGCGCGACGCGCCGCAATTTTATCTCACTTCGCCCTCGCCCTGTCCCTATTTGCCGGGGCATGAGGAGCGCAAGGTGTTCACCCATCTTGTCGGGCGCCGGTCCATCGCCCTGAATGAAACGCTGACCCAAAGCGGGTTCCGCCGTTCGCAGACTATCGCCTATCGTCCAGCCTGCGAGACCTGCCGGGCCTGCGTGTCGGTGCGGGTAATTGTTGACGAATTTCGGCCCTCGCGATCGTTTCGGAAAGTTCTGGTGCGCAATGGCGATTTGATCGGGCAGGTGGTGGGAAACCGGGCCAGACCCGAGCATTATGCCCTGTTCCGGCATTATCTCGACAGCCGCCACGGCGATGGCGGCATGGCCGACATGTCGATGCTGGATTACACCATGATGGTGGAAGACAGCCATGTTGAAAGCCGCCTCGTCGAATATCGTGGCCTGCGCGGCGACTTGCTGGGTGTTTGCCTCACCGATATTCTGGCCGACGGCCTGTCGATGGTTTATTCCTATTATGATCCGGCGGCGGATGCCCGGTCTTTGGGGACCTATATGATCCTTGACCATATTGCCCGCGCCCGCCAGTCTGGGCTCCCGCACCTCTACCTTGGCTACTGGATCGAGGGTTCGCGCAAAATGGCCTACAAGGCGCGCTACCTCCCGCAAGAGCGCCTTGGCTTGCATGGCTGGGACCGGGTAGAGGCGCAATAGTCCAGGTTGGCAAGCCCGGGCACACCGGTTTCAGGCCCGGCAGGAATGGTTCCAAAACGTTCAGCGGGCATCCGCCAAAATCATCGCCGCCGCCTTCGCCCCCGCCATCATGACAGCGGCGTTGGTGTTGCCGCTGACAATCGACGGGAAAATTGAGGCGTCGGCAATGCGCAATCCCTCTATGCCGTAAACCTGTAGCCGGGCATCGGCCACAGCATTTGCCGGGTCCGGCCCCATTCGCGCAGTGCCCACCGGATGGTAGACGGTGCCGGAGCGGGCGCGGCAATCGGCGATGAGGGCATCCTCTCCGCTCACTTGCGGGCCAGGCGCGATTTCGGACCCGATAATCCCGGCCAAAGCGGGCTGGGCGGCGAGGTGACGCAGAAATTTGACGCCTTCCAGCATGTCCTGCAGATCCTGTGGTGTCCCGAAGGCATTGGCGATGATTTTGGGGGCCACCATCGGGTCGGGCGAGCAGGTGAGGATGCTGCCCCGGCTTTGCGGCTTGCAGGTGGACAGGCCAAGCGAAAAGCCGGAAAAACTGTCCGGGGTCAGCAAGGGCCGCGTGCCCGCCTGCGCCTGCACCGTGCTGATTGCCTGCAGGTAGAGCTGGATATTGGGCCGGTCAAGGCCGGGGCGGGTGCGGACAAAGCCGCCCGCCTGGTTGAGGCTGGCGCTGAGCGGGCCGCGCCCGCGCAGCAGCAAGTCCAGCCCGGCACGCAGCTTGCCGGGCCACGAGCGCAGCTCGTCATTCAGGGTGGGGATGCGCGAGCGGTAAGTGTAATTGATCCCCAGGTGATCCTGCAAAAAATGTCCGGCGGCGGGGCTGTCGTGCACTTGGGCGATGCCCAGCTTTTGCAACAGCGCGGCGGGGCCAATGCCGGAAAGGTGGAGCAATTGCGGCGTGTTGACGGCCCCTGCGCAGAGAATCACCTCGCGCCGGGCGCGGATTTCAAGCCTGTGTCCGCCGCGCTGCACCGCAACGCCGCTGGCGCGCCCGCCCTCAAACAGCAGGTGGCGCACATGGGCATAGGTAAACAGGGCGACATTCTTGCGCCGCAGGGCCGGGCGCAAAAACGCCTTTGCAGCGGACATGCGCCAGCCGCCGGAGGTGTTGAGCTGGTAATAGCCGATGCCATCCTGCGCCGCACCGTTAAAATCGCGGTTGAGGGGCAGGCCCGCTTCCAGTCCGGCGGCGACAAAGCGGCGGGCGAGGGAATGGGCGCTGGCCGAATTGTCGCTGACTACCAGGGGTCCGCCCGCGCCGCGCCATGCATCTGCCCCGGCCAGATTATTTTCGATGGATTTGAAATGCGGCAGGCAATCGGCATAGGTCCAGCCGGAATTGCCCTGCGCCGCCCAGTCGTCAAAATCACGGGCGTGGCCGCGAATGAACACCATGGCATTGATCGAGCTGGAGCCGCCGAGCAATTTGCCACGCGGCCAGTAATCGCAGCGTCCGGCCAGGCTCGCATCCGGCTCGGCCCTGTAGCCCCAGTTGAGGCGGGGATCATGGAAGGTTTTGCCATAGCCAAGCGGCATCTGGACATAGAAGCGCCGGTCCGTGCCGCCAGCCTCGATGATTGCCACCGTGTATTTGCCGCAGGCGGAGAGGCGATCTGCGAGCACGCAGCCGGCTGAGCCGGCACCGACGATGACGAAATCAAAGGTGAGCGGGCTGGCGAGCATAGGCCTAAAGCCTTTCGCGTTCACTTGGGAGGCATGCGGCGTTTTTACAAAATGGGACCATGTTCTAAAGCTCCGCCGGAAAACCGGGAGCGCGCAGGCTGGTGCCCAGCGCCTCCTCCAGCAATTTGACAATTTGCGTCGACATCGCTCCGCCGCCATAGTGCGAATGGCCACGAATGAACGTCTGGTAGGCCAGTCCGCCCATGTCGAGCGGCACACCGAAATCGCGGCCAAAACCCATGGCAAAGCCGAGGTCTTTTACCGCCAGATCCATGGTGAAATTTATGTTGTAGGAGCCGTTGAGCACCAGCTGGCTCTCGGTTTCATGCACGAAGGAATTGCCGGAACTGGCCTTGATGATGTGGAAGGCCTGGGCCAGGTCAATGCCGCCCTTTTTGGCCAGCATCAGCGCTTCGCCCGCTGCAATCAGGTGGATGAATGCCAGCATGTTGGTGATCACCTTGATCACCGCCGCCTTGCCGAGCGGGCCGACATGGAAGATTTGCGCACCCATGGCTTCCAGCGCGGGACGGTGCCGGGCAAAAACATCTGCGTCGCCTCCGACAATCACCGTGACTTCTCCGGTGGCGGCCAGGTGCACGCCGCCGGTTACCGGGCATTCCAGCATGTGGACGCCCTTGGCCTGCGCCAGCGCCGCCAGCTTCGCCACCTCGGCCTGGTCGTTGGTGCTCATCTCAATCCAGGTGCCGCCGGGTTTCAGGCCCGCCAGAATACCGCGCGGACCGGCCAGCACGGCATGCGACACTTTGGGCGAGGGCAGGCAGGTGAGGACGGCCTCGACCTGTTCGGCCAGAGCCTGCGGGTCAGCGGCCCATTTTGCTCCCTTGGCCAGCAGCGGCGCGGCGGCGGCGGGATTGATGTCGGTGACAACAAGGTCAAACCCGGCGCGCAGCAGGCAGCCTGCGAGATTGGCACCGAGATGGCCAAGGCCGATATAGCCGTATTTCATGCAACCTGCCCGCAACCGGATGTGGATCGACAATCAAGCACAGGCGCGTGGATTTGGGGCGCCGGAAAAATGGGGGCGGAGGCCTGATAATGATGGGACAGCAGGTGCCGGGCAAGGCCCGCTTTGATTTCCAGCACTCAGTCGAAACCGGCAAAATCGCCGCAATTTCGCATCAATCGCGTTGACATCGATTATGCTAGCATGTCAACTTGGTCTTGCATCATCGCCTTGACATCATGGAGCGATGACAAGGGAGGAAACCATGCAATTCATTGTTGACCGACGCAGATTTCTCGCCGTTTCCGGCACTTTGGCCGCCGCTTCTTTTACTGGCATCCAGACGGCAACAGCGCAAGGCAAGGCGCTGACGATTGCTACCTCGCTGCCAAGCCTGTCGTTCCCCTTCTTCGTCCATATGCAAAAGCAGCTGGCGGCCGAAGCCAAAACGCTGGGCAACATCAAGCTGATCGAGAGCGACGGCGAAAACAAGGTTCCCAAACAGACCGGCGATGTCGAAGCCGCCATCACCCAGAAGGTCAATGCCATCGTCATCTCGCCGCTCGACGTCAATGCCATGGCGCCCGCGCTCGAACAGGCGGTCAAGGCCGGGGTTCCGGTGGTGACAATCGACCGCCAGGTGCGCAATGTGCCCGGCATTCTCCACCATGTCGGCGCCGACAATGTGAAGGGCGGCGAGGCGCAGGCTGACGCGATTGTAAAAGACTTCCCCAATGGTGCCAAGATTTTCCACCTGCAAGGCCAGCCCGGCGCAGGTCCGGCCATCGACCGCAACAAGGGCCTGCACAACGTGCTCGACAAGGTGAAGGACAAATATCCGATCATCTTCGAGCAGACAGCCAATTTTTCGCGCGCCGAAGCCCTTTCCGTTACGGAAGCCGGCATGGCCGGCAAAGGCAAGCCGGACGTGATCGTCTGCGCCAACGACGACATGGCCCTGGGCGCGATGGAAGCGGTGCGGGCGCGCAAGTTCGAAGGTGTCGGCATCTACGGTTTCGATGCGCTGCCCGAGGCGCTGAAGGCCGTGCGCGATGGCGGGCTGAAGGCGACTATCGAGCAGTTTCCCGGCGAGCAGAGCCGCCGCGCCATGCGCGTCGCCGTCGCCTTTGCCCGCGATGGCACCAAGCCGGCGGGCGCGGTCGATCTGATCACGCCCATCGCCATCACCAAGGCCAACCTCGACAAAGCCGAGCGGCTGGGCGAGGTTACCTAGCAGTCAGCTTCCCTCTGCCCCCGTCCGCCATGCGGGCGGGGGCAGCAAGGCTACCTGGCGTTGATCCGCGCCTGGCCCGACCGGCATAATCCTGCCCGGCCCCCGCAAGAACCTGGCTTCATGACATATCCGCTGCTTGAAATCCGCGACCTGACCAAGCGTTTTCCCGGCGTGGTGGCGCTGGATGGCGTGTCCTTTGCCATTGGGCAGGGCGAAGTGCATGGCTTGCTGGGAGAGAATGGCGCGGGCAAGTCGACCTTGCTGAAAATCATCTCCGGCGCGCAACTGCCCGATGCCGGCTTGATTTTCTGGCAGGGCAAACAAGTGGAAATCGCCAGCCCGCTGGCGGCCCAGGCGATGGGCATCGTCACCATTTATCAGGAATTCAACCTGATACCGACGCTGAGCGTCGCCGAGAACATATTTATCGGCCGCGAGCCGCGCGGTTTTGGCCCGTTTATCGACTGGCGTAAAATGCGCGCCGATGCCCGCGCCATCATCGGGCGCGTCGGCCTGGCGGTCGATCCGCAAACGGAGGTGTCGCGGCTCTCGGTGGCCGAGCAGCAGATGGTCGAAATCGCCCGCGCGCTGTCGATCGACGCGCGGCTGATCATCATGGACGAGCCGACGTCGGCGCTGTCGGAAAGCGAGGTGGTGCGGCTGCTGGCGATTGTGCGGCTGTTGCGCGGCCAGGGCGTGTCGATCATGTTTGTCACGCACCGGCTGGAAGAGGCTCTGGACGTCTGCGACGGCGTTACCATATTGCGCGATGGCCGCTTGGCCGGCGTGCGGCCCCGCGCGGGCCTGACCATCCCCGCCATTATCGAATTGATGGTCGGGCGGGCTGCCTCGGACCTCTATCGCCGTCCGGCGCGGCGGCATGAGGCTGGCGCGGTGCGCCTGTCGGTTCGCGGCCTGTCCACGCTCACGGGCGCGCGGCGGCAGCGCGGCACGGCCCTGCATGGCATCGACTTGGATGTGCGGGCGGGGGAAATCCTCGGCCTTGCCGGGCTGGTCGGCGCGGGGCGCACCGAACTGGCGCGGGCGATTTTCGGCGCCGATCCGTTCAGCGCCGGGCGCATCTGCATTGACGGCGCGCCGGTTAACATCCGCTCGCCGCGCGATGCCATTGCCGCAGGCATTGGGTTGGTGCCCGAAGACCGCAAGCGCCAGGCGCTGTTCCTGCAACTGGCGATCCGCCCTAATTTCTCGTCCGCCTCGCTCGGCTCCTTCGTGCGCGCCCGATTTTTCGTCGATGAAGCAGCCGAGGCCGCCGCCTTGCAGCGCTACCGCAAATCGATGAATGTCCGCATGACCGGCCCCGAGCAGCGCATTGCGACGCTCTCGGGCGGCAACCAGCAAAAAATCGTGCTGGCAAGGTGGCTGGAGCTGAAGCCAAAAATCTTGATTGTCGATGAGCCGACCCGCGGCATCGACGTGGGGGCCAAGGCCGAAGTGCATGAACTGCTGGATGCGCTCGCCGCGCAGGGCATCGCCGTCATTGCCATTTCGTCCGAATTGCCCGAAGTGATGGCCATCGCCGACCGGATTGTCACCCTGCGCGAAGGCCGGATCACCGGCGAGCTTCAGGCGCAGGAAGCCTCGCAAGAGCGCCTGATGGCTTTGATGGCGCTGGGCGGCCAGCCGCGCGCGGCATAGCAGGGAAACACAGCATGGCATTGGCGGAACGCGAGACGAAACTTCCCACCGCTGGCGCGCGCCGGTTCTGGGCGATTGCGGGCCAGTTCGCGCCGCTGATTTTCCTGTTGTCGCTGATGGCGATTTTCGCCGTCCTGGAGCCGCGCTTTCTCGACCCGACCAATCTCTTCAACGTGATGCGGCAGATTTCGATCACCGGCCTGATCGCGCTGGGCATGACCTTTGTCATCCTCACCGCCGGCATCGATCTTTCGGTCGGCTCGCTTCTGGCCGTGGCCGCCATCGTTTCGGCCGGCGTGCTGAACGGCTCGGCTGGCAACACGCTGTCGCTGGACCCCGACACCGCCGCCGGCCATCCGTGGTATTTTGGCATGTCCGCCGCCATTGCCGTGGGCATTGGCGGCGGGCTGCTGCAAGGCATTGGCATCACCCGGCTTAAAGTGCCGCCTTTCGTGGTCACGCTCGGCGGCCTGTCGATCTTCCGGGGCCTGACGCTGTGGTACTCCAATGGCGGTCCTATATCGGGTTTCGAGCCGGATGTGCGCTGGTGGGGCCAGGGACAAATCGGACCGGTGCCGGTGCCGGTCCTCATTTTTCTGGGCGCGGCGCTGATTTGCCACATCGTCCTGCGCTACACGCGCTACGGGCGCCATGTCTATGCCGTCGGCGGCAACATGGAGGCTGCCCGGCTCTCGGGATTGGCGGTTGATCGGATCATTTTGTCGGTCTATGTCGTCGTCGGCTTTTTCGCCGGGCTGGCCGGTTTCGTCTTGTCGGCGCGGCTCAATTCCGCCGAGGCCGTGGCCGGCATCGGCTATGAACTGACAGTAATCGCCTCGGTGGTGATTGGCGGCACCAGCCTGTTCGGCGGCTCGGGCTCGATTGGCGGCACGGTCGTCGGCGCAGCGCTGATCGGCGTGCTGGTCAACGGCCTGGTGCTCAACAATGTCTCGTCCTACATCCAGCAGATCATCATCGGCCTGATCATCATCGCGGCGGTGGCGTTTGACCGCTACGTCAAAACCCGGCGGGCGGGATGAGGACGATGCTGGGCGGGCTATGTCACCGCACCAAGCCTAGTCCGGATGGTTCAGCGGCCGGTACGCCGGCACCAGATGCAAATCCGTCCCCTCATACGGGTGCGCCAAAGCCACTGCCTCGTTCAGTTCCACCCCCAGCCCCGGCTCGGTCGGGGGCAGCACATAGCCTTCCTCCCAGCGCATTGGCTTTTTTAAAATCTCCATGTGAAATCCGCCCCAGGTTTCGATGCTTTCCAAAATCAGGAAGTTGGGGCTGCACAGGGCCAACTGGACATTGGCGGCACCCTCAATCGGTCCGCAATACAGGTGGGGCGCAATCTGGGCGTAATGGGCTTCGGCCATGCCCGCGATCTTTTTTGCCTCCAGCAGTCCGCCGACACGGCCCAGGGCCATTTGCAGGATCGAGGCGGCTCCGGTCTGCAGCAGGCGGGCGAATTCGTATTTTGTGGTCAGGCGTTCGCCCGCCGCGATCGGTATCGTGGTCTGGCGCGCCACTTTCGCCATTTCCTCCGGCATTTCGGGCGGCACCGGCTCCTCGAACCACAGCGGATCATAGGCCTCCAGCTTGCGCGCAAGCCTGATGGCACCCGAGGTGGTAAACTGGCCGTGGGTGCCAAACAGCAGGTCGGCCCTTGTGCCCACCGCCGCGCGGATTTGCTTGCAGAACTTTTCTGAAAGTTCCATCCGCTCCAGCGAGGGCTGGCGCGGGTCAAAGGTGGAATAGGCGCCGGCCGGGTCAAATTTCACCCCGGTAAAACCCATATTGACATATTCCAGCGCGCGTTCGGCGGCGGCATCGGCATCGCGGTAGACGGCGGGGTCGGAATAGGCGTGGCCCTCATGGGCGCGGGGGTAGATGTAGGTATAGGTGCGCAGCCGCTCGTGCACTTTTCCGCCCAGCAGGGCGTGGACGGGCTTGTTCAGAGCTCTGCCCGCAATGTCCCACATCGCCATTTCAAGGCCGGAGAGCACGCCCATCAGCGAAATATCGGGTCGCATCGAATAGCCGCGCCCGTAGACATTGCGCCACATCGCCTCAATGTTGAAGGGGTCGGCCCCCAGCACATGATGCTCGAATACATCGTCAATCATCGCCCGGACCGCTTGGGGGCCAAAGCTGGCGGTATAGACCTCGCCAATGCCCTCGATGCCATTGCTGGCAGTGAGCTTGACGAAAATGAAATAGCGCCCGCCGTTATAGGGTGGCGGATTGCCAACGATGAAGGTTTTGAGACCGGTGATTTTCATGGATTCCCCTTTTTGTGCAGCGTGGCACTGGCAGAGCTGTCTGGCAAACATGGTTTCCAGGCGCGGGCATGGTTTTTAATCACACCGGATAGACAAATCGTTCATGATCAGACTAAATTTCGCAGCAGG
>JAYVYA010000162.1:0-2479 GCA_043784745.1 Hyphomicrobiales bacterium | reverse complement strand
TTGCGCGGCGCGGATGATTGGGGCATAGCCGGTGCAGCGGCAGAGATTGCCTGCCAGAGCCGCGTCCAGCTCCGCTTCGTGTGGCAGGACCGGATGGCTTTTTGCCATTGCGAACAGCGACATGACAAAGCCCGGCGTGCAGAATCCGCATTGCGAGCCATGGCAATCGACCATGGCCTGCTGGACCGGGTGCAGCGCGCCAGCGTGCCCGAGGTGTTCCACCGTCAAAAGCTGGCAGCCATCCAGCGTGCCCATCAGCACGATGCAGGCATTGACGGCGCGGTAGCGCAGCCGCCCGGTTTCATGGCGCACAATGACCACCGTGCAGGCCCCGCAATCGCCCTCGTTGCAACCTTCCTTGGTGCCGGGCAGGCGGGCGGGGCCGCGCAGCCAGTCGAGCACCGTCAGGCCGGGGTCAAACCCGCCCAGTTCGTGCAGCGCATCACCTAGCAGAAACCTGATTTTCTCTCGCAAAAAGCTTCTCCATCCTTCATCATGCCCTTGCTTGGCATGTTCGTGCCGGACCGGTAAATGGCCTGAAAAATTCCCTGCCCCCACCCTTCGAGGCAGCCCGAGGAGGGCCTCCTCAGGAGGAGGGTGGCGGATTACCGCTTGCGGGCAAACTTCCCAGGAAACAAAGTGCGCGCCAAACGGTGCCGTTGCAACTATGATATTGTGCGGATGGCCCCGCATTATGGCGGGTGGCACCAAAAACACGGGTTGATTGCATGAAACCACCGCCACCGCCATCGCCGCCCCGCCGCGCCATTCGTGGCCGGTTGCTGAGTTTCAAGGCCGACCCCCGGCTGCACGGGGCGGCGGCCTATACTTATGTGGAAGACGGCCTTGTGCTGGTGGAGGGCGGGCTGATCTGCGCGGTCGGGGAAGCTGCACCCCTGCTGAAAACGCTGCCGTCCGGCACGCCGGTCGATCATTTTCCCGGAAAACTGATCCTGCCGGGGTTTATCGACACCCATCTGCATTTTCCCCAAACGCGGGTAATTGCCTCCTACGGGGCGCAATTGCTGGAATGGCTGCACAAATATACTTTTGTTGAAGAACAAAAGTTTGGCGATTCGGCCCATGCGGCAGCGGCGGCAAAGTTCTTTTTCGACGAATTGCTGGCCAATGGCACGACCACGGCGGCGGTCTATGGCTCGGTGCATCCGCAATCCATTGAAGCCTTTTTTATCGAAAGCGAGCGGCGCAGCACCAGGATGATTGCGGGCAAGGTGATGATGGATACCAATGCCCCCGAGGCCCTGCGCGACACCCCGCAGTTGAGTTATGATGACAGCCGCGCCCTCCTGCTAAAGTGGCACGGGCGCGGGCGCCAGCTCTATGCCATTACCCCCCGGTTTGCCATTACCTCGACGGCGGCGCAGCTGGAGGCGGCGGGGGCTTTGGCGCGCGAGTTTCCGCAGGCCTATGTCCAGACCCATTTGTGCGAGAACCATGCCGAAATCGCGCTGGCCAGATCGCTCTATCCCGAACGCTCCGGCTATACCGACATCTACCGTCATTACGGCTTGCTGGGTGCCAAGACCTTGCTGGGCCATTGCCTGCATCTGGCGGAGGACGAGGTGGACATGCTGGCAAACAGCGGCTCGGTGGCGGTGTTTTGCCCCACCTCCAACCTGTTCCTTGGCTCCGGCCTGTTCAACCGCGCCCGGCTGCTGGGCCATGCGGTGCGCATTGGCCTTGCCACCGACATTGGCGGGGGCACCAGCTATTCCATGCTGGTGACAGCCAGCGAGGCCTATAAAGTGCTGCAATTGCAGGGCCAGACCTGGCCTGCGGTGGAAGCCTTCTGGCAGATGACGCTGGGCAATGCGCAGGCTTTGGGCCTGGCGGACAAGATTGGCAAGCTCGAGGCCGGGATGGAAGCCGATATCATCGTGCTGAACGCCAGCGCCACCCCCGCCATGGCGCACCGGATGGAAAGTGTCGATGGCGATCTGGCCGGGGAGCTGTTTGTGCTGATGATGCTGGGGGATGAGCGGGCGGTGGAGCGGGTGTATTTGGGGGGAGGGTGATTGGCAGGGTGCTGGCTGGCAGAGGCCGAGGTGTTTGCCGGGCGGGGCGGCGAAGAAACGCGGCAAGAAGAAAAGCCCTGAGCCTCAACACAAGGCCCCGCGCCATGCACGCCTTTCAAACTCCGCAGAATGTGTTAACACTGAAATTCTGACCGCGCGTGTTGCACTTCAAATTTGAGACCGTCCCGCCATTCAATTTTTAGGAATTATCACGTGGAGTGCGAAGTAGTCGGATATTGTGAAATTCTTACTGACGATGATACGGTTTGTGGATATGTTCAGATACATATGCCGGTCGAGGTATCGTGTGATGAATGGTCATGCATGTATAAAATTTCCTGTTATGAATTTTCAAAACAAATGACAATCGTTGGTGGATCCTCCATTCAGGCCCTCTATCTTTGCCTTAAGATACTAATCGTTGAATATAGAATCCTGCTCGC
>JAYVYA010000161.1:0-2354 GCA_043784745.1 Hyphomicrobiales bacterium | reverse complement strand
GTGTGTGCGCAGCGCCCTGGCCTTGCCGGAGCTGCTGCCCTGGTCCTTTGGCGAAAGGACGGTGCCCGACATCACCATCCGCGAAACCAGCGTGCCTGCTGTCCTGGACAATCCGGTGACCCAAGGCGAATCGCTGGTGGTGAGCGCGGACGGATCGGTGCTTCTGCATATCAAGGGGCTGGTGCGGATTCTGGCGCGGGGCGGCAACGAGATTTTCGTTGAAATCCTGCGTCATGAGGCCAGCGAGGGCTGGCGGCTGTTTCTGCTGGGGTCAACGCTGGGCCATATCATCCACCAGCGCGGCCTGTTTCCACTGCACGCGGCCTGCCTCAAGGTGGCCGGGCGCACCATCGCCATTGCCGGGGCATCGGGCATGGGCAAATCCACCCTGGCCATGGCCATGGTGCAGCGGGGCCACGCGCTGCTGTCGGATGATCTGACCGTGATCCAGCAGGCGGGATTGGCCATTCCGCACGTGCTGCCAGCCTTTCCCCGGCTCAAACTGTGGCGGGACACGCTGGAAAAGCTGGCGATCGACCCCGGCGGGGTGCCAAGGGTGCGGGACGGAATGGACAAGTTCAATCTGGCCAGCAGCCATTCATTCGGCTTTGATCCCGCCCCCAGCCCGCTGCACGCCGTTTTGCTGCTGAACGAGCAGGCGGCGCTTGGGCTGGCCGCTGTGCCCGTGCTGGAGGCGGCGGCGGCGATTCGCGACCACATGTTCCGGCCGGGGATTGGGGCCTTGCTGGGCAAAGCCCACCAGGGCCGATTGTTCCGCCAGTCGGTGGCCCTGGCCAGCACCGTAAAAATCCGGCGGCTGCAGCGGCCAAAAGAATTTGCCGCGCTGGCGGCAACGATTGATTTAATCGAGGAACATGTTGCCTCATGACGATGCCGGGCATCCGGTTTCACCGGCCTGCATCCGCCAGGCCATGTCGCTTTCCCCCGTCACCGCAAATCCCAGCCGCTGGTAAAGCCGGGCGGCGCGGTTGTGTTTGTCGACATGCAGGCAAACCGCCAGCTTCAGCCGGGCCGCCTGCGCCAGCACGCCGCCCAGCAGCAGCGAGGCAATGCCCTGGTTGCGGCTGTTGGCCTGCAGCAATATATCCACAATCCAGACCGCGCCGCCGGCCTGCGCCAGATACAGGCGGCCGATAATTTCGCCGCCCTCCACCAAAGCCAGAAGCTGCGCCTGCGGATATTGGGTGGCATAATGGCCTCGCTGCATGTCAAACTGCGACTGGACCAGTGCGGCCAATTGCGCTTGCGCCAGAGGCAGGAGCGCGAATTCGGCGCGGCGGTGTTCAAAATAGATCCGGCGCAGGGCCGCAATATCCGGCACTGTCTCCGGGCGCACCAAAATGCCCCGCGCGGCAAGTGGCGCGGGGCATTCAAAATGAAATGTTTCCGCCAAAATGGCCTACTCAGGAGCGCGGCGGAAATATCCCCTGCATTGCGATGCAATAGCCAATGGCCAGAAAGGGCTGGCGGTTCTCATGCGGCTGGCCGCTGCCCGCGACGCCAATCGAGGCACCAGCCATGGTGACGGGCTTGGCCGGGGCTGGCGGATTGGGCGCAAACATGTTCAGAAAGCCCTTGTTGTTCAGGTCCTGATATTCCGAAAACCACGATGTGCTGGCCGTCGGCGCTGTGGCCAATGTTGCCCCGCCGTTGGCCGCAACCTCGGCGGTGTGGCTGTGCGCAGGTATTTGCTGGGTTGTCAGCGTCGTGGTTTCCGTGCCCAGCTGCTCCCCAAGCAGAACCTGGGGTATTCCCGGTCCTTGCCCGGCCCCGACGGCATTGCGGCCCCGCAAATCCGGCAAGCCAAAAGTCGTCGTGCCATTGCCGCCATAGGTGGTGCCAAGCAGTGAAAACAGCGCGGTATTCTGGGAAATGGACAATAATTGCCCGGCGCATTGCGCCCAGCCCTGGGGTGCAAAATTAAACCCGAAGCTGCGGATTTCACCAATAAACTGATCGGACATCGGATCAACTCCCGTAGAGGTCAGGCAGCTAGTTTTGCGAGGGAAAAATACCAAACAGGGAAATAATGAAACTGATCCCCAGGCCCGGCATGTGGTTTTCATGCGGCTGGCTGGCACCGGCATTGCCAATGGCATTGGCGGCCAGCGGGCGCAGGGCGGGCGGTGCACCATTGAAGTAGACCCCGTAGGACACGCCTGCACCTGCGGCAGGTGCCGCCAGCACATTGCCGGACGAGGTGGCGGCCGTCGCGCTCGCCGTGCTGGCATTCAGCGCATGGCTGTGGGCGGGCATTTGCGGGACGCCAAGTGAAACCGAGGGCACGCCGGACGGCTGGCCGATGACATAGCTGGACTGGCCCGTTCCCTGGC
>JAYVYA010000160.1:0-3318 GCA_043784745.1 Hyphomicrobiales bacterium | reverse complement strand
CTCGCAGGAAACGCGCGCTCTTTTAATTGCGTCAGAAAAATTGCGCCATTCGCTGTAGCCGAGCAGGCCCTGAAGGTCGCGCGCACTCCAGTATTCCGCACCATGGTCATGGCGGATGAGGGGTAGCGCGAAGCGCATGATGCAGAGTGCGAATTGCGAAACATGATCCTGGATCAATCAATCAGCCTGCTTCGCATACCCCTCATCCGGCGCTTCGCGCCAGCCTCGAACGCAAGTGGAGAAGGGAAGTGGCGGCTGATTCACAGAAAATGCATCATGTTCTATCGAATATCGCTTGTTGTTATCGGGCGGCCAGCAACCCAAACAACCCATTCTCATCCGGCAACCCGGCCACCCGCACCCGCCCGGCCCCGCACAGCCGCAGCGGCACGGCGACATCGGCGGAGAGGCAGAAATGCTGCGATTGATTGGCCTGCGCAGCCAGTCCGGCCTGATCGGCCAACCGCACAAAAATCGCGGCACTGCGGGCGGAATAGTGCAGCACGCCTTCCACCGCGCCGCTGCGCAGCGCAGCCAAAGCTTGCGGCGTCAGGGTCAGGGCCGGGCGGGCGGCATAGGTTTCCAGCACCTGCACCCGGTGCCCTGCCTCCGCCAAAGCCTGCTCCAGATGCGGCTTGCGGTCTTGCCCGGCCAAATACAGCAAGCGGGCGGGCGGGCGGTGGCCCAGCAGGGCTGCCAGTGCCGCCGCATCGGCGGCCATTTCCACCCGCGCCTCCCCGCCCTGCCAGTACTGCGCGGCGCGGGCGGTCTGCTCCCCGACCACAAACAGCGGCAGGGCGCGCGCTTCCAGCGCGGCAAAGGCCCGGGCGCTGGTGGCGATCAGCCCGTCACATTGTCCATCGGGCCAGTTTGCAGGCAGGGGGGTGATTTCCAGCACGGGCGTCACAATCACTTCATGTCCCATCCCCCTCAGCAGTGCGGCGCTGGCCTCACTCTGGTCCATCGGGCGGGTCAGCAGCAGGCGCATGCGTGATTGTTCCGGTGAAAATGGGCTGGCACCGCAAAACTTGCGTTTGGGCGGATTTGCCTGCATGGCAGAAGACATTATACGTTTGCCGCATAAAATAGGAAAGGCGTTCGCCGGCATGCTGGTTTTGGGCATTGAAACGACCTGTGATGAAACCGCCGCCTCGGTCGTGCGCAGCCGCGATTCCGGCGGCGGCGATATTTTGTCCAATGAGGTGATGAGCCAGATTGCCCAACATGCGGCCTATGGCGGCGTGGTGCCCGAAATTGCGGCGCGCACCCATGTCGATCTGATTGACCGGCTGGTGGCGCGCGCCATGGAAACAGCGGGACTGGAATTTTTCCAGCTCGACGGCATTGCCGCCGCCGCCGGCCCCGGCCTGATTGGCGGCGTGCTGGTGGGGCTGACGACGGGCAAGGCCTTGGCGCTGGCCACGCGCAAACCGTTTGTCGCGGTCAACCATCTGGAAGCCCATGCACTGACGGCGCGGCTGGTCGAGCCGCTGGAGTTTCCCTATCTGCTGCTGCTGGTATCTGGCGGCCACACCCAGCTCGTCGCAGTGCGCGGCGTGGGCGATTATGTGCGCCTTGGCGCGACGCTGGATGATGCGGTGGGCGAAGCGTTTGACAAGGTGGCCAAAATGCTCGGCGTGGCCTTTCCGGGCGGGCCTTTGCTGGAAAAGGAGGCGATGCGGGGGGATCCGCAGCGCTTTGATTTTCCAAGGCCGATGTTGGGCCGGCCGAAACCGGATTTCTCGCTCTCCGGCCTCAAAACCGCCGTGCGGCTGGAGGCCGAGCGGATTGCGCCGCTGACGGCGACCGATGTCGCCGATCTCTGCGCCTCGTTTCAGGCGGCGGTGGTCGATGTGCTGGTGGACCGGACGCGGGCGGGGCTGCGCGCCTTCCGCGAACTGGCCGGGCACCCGAATGCGCTGGTGGCGGCGGGCGGGGTGGCGGCCAATGACGCGATCCGGCGCGCCCTGATCCGCTTGTGCGGCGAGACCGGGCTGCGGCTGATTTTACCGCCACCCGCACTGTGCTCGGACAATGGCGCGATGATTGCGTGGACGGGGATTGAGCGGTTGAAGCTGGGCTTGAGCGATGACCTGACCTTCCCCGCCCGCCCGCGCTGGCCGCTGGATGCCAACAGCGAAGCCCAGCACCACGGCAAGGCCTGAGACGATGGCGGATGCCGGCATCATTGGGGCGGGGGCCTGGGGCACTGCTTTGGCCCAGCTTGCCGCGCGGGGAGACCGGCGCGCCGTGCTGTGGGCGCGCGACCCGGACCATGCGCGCGAGATGCGACAGAGCGGCGAGAATGTCCGGCGGCTTCCGGGCATCAAGCTGGCAGAGGGGATTTTGCCCACCAGCGACCTCTCCCACCTCGCGGCCTGCCGCCTGATTGTGCTGGCGGTGCCGACGCAGGTGCTGCGCGCCAATTTGACCCTGCTGGCACCGGTTTTGCCGGAGACTGCCCCCGTCGTCATTTGCGTCAAGGGGATCGAGCGCGAGACCGGCCATTTTCCCAGCCAGATCGTGCAGGAGATATTGCCGGCTAACCCGGTGGCCGTGGTTTCCGGCCCGAGCTTTGCGCGGGATGTGGCGATGGGTTTGCCGACTGCTGTCACTATGGCGAGCCGGGCCGGATTGTCGAATGCCCATGTGCAGGCGGTTCTGGGTGCGCCGTGGTTCCGGCTCTACCAGTCCACCGATGTGATCGGGGTGGAACTGGGCGGGGCTGCCAAAAATGTTATCGCCATTGCCTGCGGCATTGCCGCCGGGCGGGACTTGGGGGCCAGTGCGGGGGCGGCGCTGGTGGCGCGCGGCTTTGCCGAACTTAGCCGCCTTGGCCGCAACATTGGCGCACGGTCCGGGACGCTGATGGGCCTGTCCGGGCTGGGGGATTTGGTGCTGACCTGCAACTCGCCGCAATCGCGCAATTATGCCTTTGGCTTTGCGCTGGGGGCGGACACGAAAATGGTAGTCAGCGGCATTGTCGAGGGCGCTTATACCGCGAGCGTTCTGGCCCGGATCGCACGGGAGCGGGAAGTGGACATGCCGATTGTGGAAGCGGTTGATGCGGTGCTGGCTGGCAGGCTGGAGATTGACAGGGCCATTGGCGGGTTGCTGGAGCGGCCTTCGCGCGGGGAGGCGGAGTAGGGACCGATGCCCTTCCGGGGTCGCGGGCTTTTCAGCCCGCCCGTCGGGTGCGTCTGGCTTGCCATGCCGCCAGGCTTGTTGCGGTGGAAAGGGCAGGCAGGAAAGTCCGCGACCCCAAACCGCTACACCGTGACCTGCGCGCCCAGCTCCACCACCCGGTCGGACGGGATG
>JAYVYA010000159.1:0-5214 GCA_043784745.1 Hyphomicrobiales bacterium | reverse complement strand
CATGGCGAATGTGTAGGTATAAATATTGATGGTTGCCCTGCAGGCTTACCATTAAACTTAGACGATTTTACTACTGATATTGAAAGAAGAAAAGCAGTCAAAAGCCAGATTTCCGCGCTTGAGGATGGCGACATGCGCCCCGAACAGGTCGCCACCATTGCCACCAAGCTGGGCGTGCCGCAGCAGGATGTGATTGACATGAACCGCCGCATGTCCGGCGACGCGTCGCTGAACTCGCCGCTGCGCGAGGAGGGAGAGGGCGAATGGCAGGATTTCCTGGTCGACAGTTCGTCGAGCCAGGAAGTTGTGCTGGTGGAGCAGGAGCAGATCGACAACCGCCTTGGCGCGCTGCGGGCGGCCCTGTCCGTGCTAAACCCGCGCGAGCGCCGGATTTTCGAGGCCCGCCGCCTCATGGACGATCCGGTGACGCTGGAAGATTTGTCCGACGAGTTCGACATATCGCGCGAACGGGTTCGCCAGATCGAGGTGCGCGCCTTTGAAAAGGTGCAGGCCGCTGTGCGCAATGGCATCGCCAAACTGGAGGCGCTGCCTGCGCCCCAGCCCCTGCTGGCCCACTGATGCAACATTGGCGGCGCGGTCCTGTCCTGACCGCGCCCGTCCCGGTCGCATTTTTAACCACTTTCAAATTTTTGCCGGGCACCCGCCATGGCACGCTATAACGCTGGCATGACCGACTCACCCGCGCCCGCCCCCAAAACCTCCCTCAAGGCCCTGCTGCCGCTTTTGCCTTATGCCTTGCGCTACAGGGGCCGCATCGGGCTGGCGCTTCTGGCCCTTGTTGCCGCATCCGCCGCGACTCTGGCTGTGCCGCTGGCGATGCGGCGGATGATTGATATCGGCTTTTCGCCCGAAAGCGCTGCGATTATCAATGCCACGTTTTTGGGCCTTGGCGTCGTCGTGGCCGTGCTCTCCATGGCCTCGGCCTCGCGCTACTATCTCGTGATGACTCTTGGCGAGCGGGTGGTTGCGGATTTGCGGGCGGATGTGTTTGGGCATCTGGCGGGGCTGGATGCCAGTTTTTTTGATACCGCCCGCACTGGAGAACTGGTCTCGCGGCTGACCGCCGACACCATTCAGATGAAATCGGCCTTTGGCGCGTCCGCCTCGGTCGCGCTGCGCAACCTGTTCATGTTCATCGGCGCAACGGTGATGATGGTGCTGACCAGCCCCAAACTCTCCGGACTGGTGCTGGTAGCCATTCCGCTCATCGTGCTGCCGCTGGTGGCTTCGGGCCGCTCGGTGCGCAACCGCTCGCGCGAGGCGCAGGACCGGCTGGCCGATGCCACCGCCTTTGCTTCGGAAAACCTCGGGGCGGTGCGGATCATGCAGGCCTATGGCGCGCAAACGACAACCGTCCAGCGCTTTCGTGCCGCAGCCGAGGAGGCTTATGCCGCCGCCCGCAGCGCCACAGCGGCGCGCTCTGTCCTGACCGCCGCCGTGATCTTTCTGGCCTTCGCCAGCGTCATCGGCGTGCTCTGGCTCGGCGCGCAGGATGTGCTGGCGGGGCGGATAACCGGCGGGTTCCTGCTGCAGTTTGTACTCTATGCCGTGTTTGGCGCGGGTGCCCTGGGGGAACTGAGCCAGGTCTGGAGCGAGATTTCCGCTGCCGCTGGGGCTGCCGGGCGCATTGCTGATTTGCTGGCGATCCGGCCCAAAATCACCGCCCCTGCCCGCCCGCTGGCCCTGCCCGTTCCGGCGCGCGGTGAAGTGGTGTTTGACGCGGTGAGCTTTGCCTACCCGACGCGGGCGCAGGACAAGGCGGTGAACGGCCTGTCCTTCACCGTGCATCCGGGCGAGACGCTGGCGATTGTCGGCCCCTCCGGCGCTGGCAAATCCACCGTGCTGCAATTGCTGATGCGGTTTTACGATCCGGGCAGCGGCAGCGTCCGGCTGGACGGGGTGGACATCCGCCAGGTCGATCCGGCGGCCTTGCGCCACCGGCTGGCGCTGGTGCCGCAGGAGGCGGTGATTTTTGGTTCCACCATTGCCGAAAACATCCGCTATGGCTCGCCTGAGGCTTCGGATGGCCAGGTGGCAGCGGCAGCCAAGCGGGCGGCGGCGGATGAGTTCATCCGGCAGTTGCCCGAAGGTTATGCCACCAAAATCGGCGAACGCGGCATCACGCTCTCGGGTGGCCAGCGCCAGCGCCTCGCCATTGCCCGCGCGATTTTGAAAAATGCGCCGGTGCTGCTGCTCGATGAGGCGACTTCGGCGCTGGATGCCGAGAATGAAACGCTGGTGCAGGCCGCGCTGGAAGCGATCATGCAAGAGCGCACCACCATCGTCATCGCCCACCGCCTCGCCACGGTGTTGTCCGCCAACCGCATCCTGGTGATGGACGAGGGCCGGGTGGTGGAGGAAGGCACGCATGAAGAGTTGGTGAGGAAGGACGGGCTGTATGCCCGGCTGGCGCGGTTGCAGTTTCAGGGCGGTGCGGCGGCGATGGCTTAACCCGGACCGCGCACTTCCAGTGCGCGCGGGCCGCTTGTCGGGTTGCTGGCGATTGGGATCAATCGCCTCCGCGCGAGGACGCACTGGAAATGCGCGGTCCGGGGGGCGTGCCGTCCCATTCCATCTCCCACAACGCCATCCCCGATACCGCGCCCACCCCTTCGCCTGTCACCACAAAGCCCTCGCGCTGATAAAACCGCAGTGCGCGCGGGTTTTGCTGGTTGACCTTGAGGCTGAGGCCCTGCGGGCAGGCTTGTTTGGCGGCGTCCAGCAAGGCGCGGGCGATGCCCTGCCCCTGCCATGGCAACCCCACCGCGATCTGGTCGATATAGCCGGTAGCGGGATGGTAGTTGATGAAACCGGCGGGCGTGGCCAGCGCGGCCACCAGCGTGACCGCTCCGCCTGCTTCCAGCGCCCGCAAATAGGTGTCAAACCAGTCCCGCCGGGCGGCAAAGTCGATGTCCGGCAATACGGGCTCCCAGGCCGCCACCCACAAATCGAGCAGGGTGGGGCGGTCTGCCTCGATGACAGGGCGCAGCACCGGAGCGCTCACCGCTCGGTCAGCTTCAGTTCAATGCGGCGGTTCTTGCGCAGGCTTTCGTCATCGCTGCCATCGCTCAAGGGCTGGAATTCGCCAAACCCGGCGGCGACGAGGTGCTGCGGGGTGACGCCCTTGCTGACGAGATATTGCACCACCGAAATGGCGCGGGCGGCGGACAAGGCCCAGTTGGACGAGAATTGCCCGCCCGGCGAGGTCGGCCTCTTGTCGGTATGCCCGTCAACCCGCAAAACCCAGCCGATTTCGGGCGGGATTTCACGCTCCAGATCGCTGATTGCTGCCGCCAGCTTGTCCAGTTCCGGCTTGCCGCCCGCCGTCACCCCGGCCTGGCCGGACTCAAACAGCACCTCCGATTCGAAGATGAACCGGTCCCCCGCCACCCGGATGCCGGGACGGTTGCCGAGAATCTCGCGCAGGCGGCCAAAGAAATCCGAGCGGTACCGGTTGAGTTCCTGCACCTTTTGCGCCAGCGCGACATTGAGGCGCGAGCCGAGGTCGGCAATGCGCGACTGGCTCTCCTTGTCGCGCGATTCAGAGGCGTTCAGCGCATCTTCCAGTGCCGCCAGCTGGCGGCGAAGGGCGCTGATCTGCTGGTTGAGAATTTCTACCTGCGCCAGCGCGCGGGAAGAAACCTGCTTTTCATTGTCGAGCGCCTTGCCAGCCTCGCTGGCGACGCCGCCATTGGCCAAAGCCGCTGCGCTGCTGGAATCAATCAGCCCCTGCAGCCGGGCGCGCTCCTGCACACTGGCCTCCAGCGTGGCGTTGAGGGACAAAAGGCTGGCCTGATTGTCGGTCTTGCCGGCCCGCTCCAAAGCCAGCAGCGAGGTCAGTTCCTCAATCTGGCGGTTGAGCTTGACCAGCGCATTATCCTTGCCGGTGACTTCCCGCGAGAGAAAATATTGCGCCAGCATGAACACCGACATCAGCAGGATGATGACCAGCAGCATGGAGGACAGGGCATCGACAAAGCCCGGCCAGTAATCAATCGAGACTTCGCGGCGGCGGGAGCGGGCCATCAGCGCCTCTCGGGCACGGAGGCCAGCCGCTCAAGCAGCCGCTTGATTTCCTTTTGCTGGGCGGCCTGCGCCTCTACCCAGTCGCGCACCAGCTGCTGCTCGGAGCGCATGTGCTGCACCAGCCCCTGGATGCCCTCGGCCAGATTGGCCATGGCGGCGGCAGAAGCGCGCGCCTGCGTCTGGTCCGTACCCGCGCCCAGCTTGGCCAGCGCGGTCTGCAAATTGGCCGGCATGGCGGAGGCGCTAGAGGATTCGACCGCAGTCTCGGCGGTATTGGCAGAAAGGTTGTCTTCCAGCTCGTTGTAAAAGCGGTTTTGCGCCTGCCCGGCCTGCAAATCGAGAAAGCCCAGCACCAGCGAACCGGCAAGGCCAAACAGCGAGGCGGAGAAGGACAGGCTGATGCCGTCAAACATCGGGCGCAGGCCGTTGACGAGATCCGACAGGCTGGCCGTGCCCTCGCCCGAGGTTTTCAAGGCCGCCAGAACCGTGGACAGCGAGGCCACTGTCTGCAACAAGCCCCAGAACGTGCCAAGAAGCCCGAGGAAAATCAGCAGGCCGGTGAGGTAGCGCGCCGTCTCGCGCGCCTCATCCAGGCGCGAACCGACGGAATCGAGAATGGCGCGCAGAGTATGGGTGGAGATGGTTTTGGTGCCCGCCTTGTCGCCCAGCATGGTCGCCATCGGAGCCAGCAGCACGGGCGAGCGCACGGCGGCGAGCGTGCCGGCATGCAGGGCATTGACCCAGGCAATCTCGGGAAACAGCCGCGCCACCTGCCGCAGGCCCAGAATGATGCCTATGAAAAGGACGCCGGCAATCAGCCCGTTGAGGCCGGGATTGGCGAGAAAGGCCCGCAAAATTTCGCGGTAGAGGATGACGCAGATGAGGGTCACCAGCGTCAGGAACACCAGCATCCGGATCAAGAATATCCGGGGCGAGGAGAGTTTGTAAAAATCGCCGTCAGCCGCCATGTCAGGTCATTCCATCTGCGAGGTCTCAATGGTCAGGGCCGGGAAAGCAAATCAACCAACTGGTTCTGTATATATTCATTGCCCGCACAAATCGAGCCTGGTCGGGATTCCAGATGGTGTCGTCAGCCGGGTGTAGCACGTACTGGCGCCACCTGCCGTACCAGCGGACCTCACCGAGGAGCTCTGCGCCACCAGTGGC
>JAYVYA010000158.1:0-8777 GCA_043784745.1 Hyphomicrobiales bacterium | reverse complement strand
AGCCCCCATCGCTGTCCGCTCCGGGGAAGGGGTCACATGGCTCAGTTCTCAATGGAAATTATGCGCCTGTCCGGCTCACTTCTGAGTGGAAATCAACACTTGAACGCGCAAGTCGCGCAGTGGCGGCGTTCACCGAAAAGCAGGCTGGTTTCAAATCGCTTGCCGATAGCTGGGCGGATTCCACCACGGCGCACGAGCGCTTGATGCCAGGTGTTTGGTACACGCATTTTTTTAATCCTTGCCACCAGCGGCCAAAATCTGCATTTTTTATCTCTTCTTCACCGGCGGCAAATCGGTGATCGTGCCTTCAAACACCTCCGCCGCCATGCCAATCGTCTCCGACAGGGTCGGGTGCGGGTGGATGGTGGAGCCGATGTCAGCGGCGTCTGCGCCCATTTCAATCGCCAGCGCCGCCTCGGCAATCAGGTCGCCCGCCGAGGGGCCGACAATGCCGCAACCGATGATCTGGTGGGTGGCCTCATCGAACAGCACTTTGGTGATGCCTTCATCCCGGCCCAGAGCCAGCGAACGGCCCGACGCGGCCCAAGGGAAGACGCCCTTGCCATATTTGACGCCTTTGGCCCTGGCCTCGGTTTCGGTGAGGCCGACCCACGCCACTTCCGGATCGGTATAGGCGACGGAGGGGATGACGCGGGCGTCAAACACGCTGTTGTGCCCTGCAGCAACTTCCGCCGCCACCTTGGCCTCGTGCGTCGCCTTGTGCGCCAGCATCGGCTGTCCCACGATGTCACCGATGGCAAAAATATGCGGCACATTGGTGCGCATCTGCATGTCCACAGGGATAAAGCCGCGCTCGTCCACCTTGACGCCTGCGGCCTCAGCATTGATCAGCTTGCCGTTGGGCCGACGGCCGACAGATACCAGCACCTTGTCAAAAGTGTCGGTTTTCGGAGTCTTTTCGCCTTCAAACGTAACGACCAGCCCTGCGGGTGTCGCTTCGATATGAGTGACTTTGGTTTTCAGCCAGATATTCTCGTAACGCTTTTCAATCCGCTTGTGCAGCGGAGCCACCATGTCCTTGTCGGCACCGGGCATGAGCTGGTCCATAAACTCGACGATGCTGACCTTTGAACCCAGCGCAGCATAGACCGTCGCCATTTCAAGCCCGATGATGCCGCCGCCGAGCACCAGCAGGCGCTTGGGAATATCTTCCAGCGCCAGCGCTCCGGTGGAATCCATCACCCTGATGTCGTCGTGCGGGATGAAGGGCAGTGTTACCGGTTCCGAACCGGCAGCGATGATGGCACTGTCGAAAGTGATCGTCGTTATCTCGCCCTTGTCGCCGGTGACTTCGAGGCTGTTGGCCGAGGCAAAGCGGCCAAGGCCGTGCACCACTGTCACCTTTCGCATTTTGGCGAGGCCGGAGAGGCCGCCGACCAGCCGGTCGACCACGCCCTGTTTCCAGCCGCGCAACTTGTCGATATCGACCGCTGGCGCGCCAAAGCTGATGCCGTGCCCGGCCATGTCCTGCGTCTCGTCCAGCACTTTTGCGGCGTGCAGCAGCGCTTTGGAGGGGATGCAGCCGACATTGAGGCAAACGCCGCCGAGCATCGGCCAGCGCTCGACCAGCGTGACCTTCTTGCCCAGATCAGCAGCGCGGAAGGCGGCGGTGTAACCGCCGGGGCCGGCACCGAGCACCAGCACTTCGGCATGGTTTGCGGAAGGGGCAGGCTTTGGCGCAGCGGCAGCGGGAGCCGGGGCAGCTGCGGCAGCGGGCTCGGCAGCGCCTTCCATGGTCACAATTACGGTGCCCATGCTGACTTTGTCCCCGGGCTTGAGCAGCACGCTGGCGATGACGCCCGCCTGCGGGCTGGGCACGTCGAGCGTGGCCTTGTCCGATTCCAGCGTGACCAGCGTATCGTCGGCCTTGATGGTTTGGCCGGGCTTGACCAGCACTTCAATCACGGGAACATCTTTGAAATCGCCAATATCGGGGACTTTGATTTCCAGGCTCATTTAAATTCTCCGGACCGCGACCGTCCCGGTCGCTCTTGATGCAAGGCTATGTCTTCCAAAACATGACGCAACCTGGCGGCTGCTACAGGGGCGACCGGGACGGTCGCGGTCCGGAGGTCACAACACCAGCCGCCGCACGTCCTCAATCGTGGTGGCGAGGTGGCGCGAGAACCTGGCTGCCGACGCGCCGTCGATGACGCGATGGTCATAGCTCAGGCACAGCGGGAGCATCAGGCGCGGCTGGAATTCCTTGCCATCCCACACCGGGGCCATTTTCGAGCGCAGCACACCCAAAATCGCCACTTCGGGTGCATTGACAATCGGCGTGAACGCCGTGCCGCCAATACCGCCGAGCGAGGAAATGGTGAAGGTGGCCCCCTGCATGTCGGCGGCCGCCAGCTTGCCGTCCCGCGCCTTGGCTGACAGATTCCCCAGTTCGCGGCTGATTTCGCCGATGCCCTTGCGATCGACATCTCGCACCACCGGCACCACCAGACCGTCCGGCGTGTCCACGGCAATGCCGATGTGGTAATATTTCTTGTAAATCAGCGAGTCCCTGGCCGGGTTTAGCGAGGAATTGAAATCAGGAAATGCCTTCAGCGAATTGACGCAGGCCTTCATCAGGAAGGGCAGCAGCGAGACGCGATAGGGCTTCTGCTTGTCGGATTTGCCGGCATCGTCCAATTCCCGGCGGAAGGCTTCCGTCTGCGTAATGTCCGCCTCGTCACTATGGGTGACGTGGGGAATGTTGAGCCAGGAGCGGTGCAGGTGCGGGCCGGAAATGCGCTTGATCCGCGACATCGGCCTGACCTCGATGGGGCCGAACTTCGAGAAATCCACCGCCGGAATGTCCGGAATGCCGGAGCCGCCGGAGACCGCCGCAGCCGGTGCACCCCCGGTTGGACCACCACCGAGCGCGGCCTTCACATCGTCTTTGGTAATCCGGCCTTGTTCGCCTGACCCCTTGAGTTTGTTGAGGTCAATATCCAGTTCGCGCGCCAGACGGCGGATTCCGGGGCTGGCGTGGACGCCGTCAAAGCTGACGACGGCGGGGGCTGCGGTTGCGGGCTTTTCAGCGGCAGCAGCGGGCGCGGCTGGTTTGGCGGCCTCCGCCGGGGCGGCGGGCGCGGGTGCGGCGGGCTCGGGTGCGGCGGGCTCGGGTGCGGCGACCATGGCATCGGCTGATTCCAGCCGGAAAATCGCCTTGCCTTCGCCCACCCGGTCGCCGACCTTGACAAGGATTTCGGCCACCTTGCCCGCTGCGGGGGAAGGCACTTCCATCGTCGCCTTGTCGGATTCGAGCGAAATCAAGGGATCATCCGCCTTCACCACATCGCCGACCTTCACCAGAATTTCGATGATCGGCACATCCTTGAAATCACCGATATCGGGCACTTTGACATCAATAATGGCCATGATTTTCTTGCCTTGCTGAATGGGGATTGGAGCGGGCGGGATCAGACGCTGGAGGGGTTGGGCTTGTTGACATCCAGCCCGTAGAGCTTGATGGCTTCCGAAACTTGCTTGGCGGGCAGCAATTGGTCATCAGCCAGCGCTTTCAGGGCGGAGACGGCGACATAATGCCGGTCCACCTCAAAAAAGGTGCGCAGGGCCTTGCGATAATCGGAGCGGCCAAACCCGTCGGTGCCGAGCACGCGGTAGGTGCCGGAAATATAGGGACGGATCTGGTCGGCAAAAAGCTTCATGTAATCGGTGGAGGCAATCACCGGCCCGCCACCGCGAGAGGTCAGGCAGCTTTCCACCCAGGAGAGTTTCTTGTTCTCTTCGGGGTGCATCAGGCTCCAGCGCTCGGCCTCGATGCCGTCGCGGCGCAGCTCGGTAAAGCTGGTGACGCTCCAGATGTCGGCTTCAATGCCAAAATCCTTCTTCAGCAGGTCAGCCCCGGCAATCACCTCGCGCAGGATTGAGCCGGAACCCATCAGCTGGACTTTTTTGCCCTTGGGAGTCTTGTCGGGCGCGCTGCGGATCAGGTGCATGCCCTTGAGAATTCCTTCGCGTGATCCCTCGGGCATGGCCGGATGCTCGTAATTCTCGTTCAGCAGGGTTAGGTAGTAATACACATCCTCCTGATTGGCGACCATGCGGCGCAGGCCCTCCTGAATGATCACGGCCACTTCATAGGCATAGGTCGGATCATAGGAGATGCAGTTGGGAATGGTGGCGGAGATGAGGTGGCTGTGGCCATCCTCATGCTGCAAGCCCTCGCCATTCAGCGTGGTGCGGCCCGATGTGCCGCCCAGCAGAAAACCCCTGGCCCGCATGTCACCCGCAGCCCAGGCAAGATCGCCGATGCGCTGGAAACCGAACATCGAATAATAAATATAGAACGGAATCATCGGTACGTTGGAGGTGGAATAGGATGTGGCGGCGGCAATCCAGCTGGCCATGGCCCCGGCCTCGTTAATGCCCTCCTGCAGCATCTGCCCGGTCTTGCTCTCCTTGTAGAAGCTCAGCGTATCGGCATCCTGCGGCTTGTAGAGCTGCCCGACCTGGCTGAAAATGCCATACTGGCGGAACATGCCTTCCATGCCAAACGTGCGGCTCTCATCCGGCACAATCGGCACAATGCGTTTGCCCAGCACCTTGTCGCGCAACAGGGTTCCCAATACGCGCACAAATGCCATGGTGGTGGAGAATTCGCGCTCCCCGCTCGCCTGCAATTGCGCGTCAAAGGCTGAAAGCTCTGGCACAGCCAGACTTTCAGATTTGGCACGGCGCGTGGGCAGGTAGCCGCCCAATGCCGCACGGCGGGCGTGAAGATATTTAGCTTCCGGCGACTCATCGGCAAATTTCAGCAGCGGCAGCTTGTCGAGGTCTTCGTCCTTGACCGGGATGTGGAAACGGTCGCGGAAGCCTTTCAGCGCCTCGCCGCCCATTTTCTTTTGCTGGTGCGAGATCATCTGGCCTTCACCAGCCGAGCCCATGCCATATCCCTTGACAGTCTTGGCCAGGATCAGCGTCGGCTGGCCCTTGTGCTCCACAGCGGCCTTATAGGCGGCAAAGACTTTTTGCGGATCATGCCCGCCGCGCGTCAGCCGCCAGATCTGGTCGTCTGACCAGTCGGCCACCATCGCGGCGGTCTCGGGATATTTGCCGAAGAAATGCTCGCGGATGTAGGCGCCGTTCTTGGATTTGAAATCCTGGTACTGGCCGTCCAGCGTCTCTTCCATCAGGGCGCGAAGCTTGCCCTGGCTGTCGCGGGCGATCAGGTCATCCCAGCCGGTGCCCCAGACCAGCTTGATGACATTCCAGCCGGCACCGCGAAAGTCCCCTTCCAACTCCTGGATGATTTTGCCATTGCCGCGCACCGGACCATCGAGGCGTTGCAGGTTGCAATTGATGACGAACACGAGGTTGTCGAGCTTTTCGCGGCCGGCGAGGGAAATCGCGCCAAGCGATTCCGGCTCGTCCATCTCGCCATCGCCCATGAAGGCCCAGACTTTGCGCGGCGCGGTATCGGCGAGTTCGCGGTTGTGCAAATATTTCAGGAAACGGGCCTGGTAGATCGCCATCAGTGGGCCAAGGCCCATCGACACGGTGGGGAATTGCCAGAAATCGGGCATCAGCCACGGGTGCGGATAAGAGGGAATGCCTTTGCCGCCGACTTCCTGACGGAAATTCTTGAGCTGATCTTCGCTCAGCCGCCCTTCCAGATAAGCGCGGGCATAAATGCCGGGGGAGGAATGGCCCTGGAAAAACACCAGATCTCCGCCGTGCGTGTCGGAGGCAGCGTGCCAGAAATGCATGAAACCGGTGTCATAGAGGGTGGCGGCGGACTGGAACGAGGCGATATGGCCGCCCAGTTCCGAACTCTCCTTGTTGGCTTTCAGCACAATCGCCGCCGCATTCCAGCGGATATAGCGCCGGATCGTCATTTCAATGGCGTGATCACCGGGGTGAACCGGTTGCTCGCCGGGCGGGATGGTGTTGAGATAGGCGGTATTGCCCGCAAACGGCAGCTTGGCCCCGGCGCGGCGGGCGGAATCGACAGCGGCACCCAGCAGCACATCAGCCCGGGCAATGCCCTCGAAAGCGATGACGCTGTCAATGGCGTCGACCCACTCGCGGACTTCCTGTGTGTCCGGATCGCTGCCACCAGTCTTGCGGGCGTCATCCATGCGTTGTTCTCCCAATGGCATTTCGTGCAGGCCGCGAGCTGTTGCGCTTTGCTTGGCCTGATGAATCGCTGCATACGGATAATAAGAGCATTTTGGCAGCGGCGTCGAGTGGGGGCTGCATTGCATTTTGGGAATGGGGGCGGGGGGCGGTGGCAACCTTACTTTAAAGGAAGGTTTGCGGACTGAAGCTGGAAAACTCGAATCACAATTTCGAACGCCGCACCAATGTTCTTGATGCCCGCGTCAGAACTGCTGAGCGGCAAGCGCCGGATAACCGCCGAAATGGCCCACACAATCAGCACCGCCTGGCATATTCCGGCGGGCTTGCTGATTGCGCCGCACAGGACGGAAAAGGCCGCTTGAACCCTCGGCAACAATGGCGTGTAATCCTTCCGCCATGCTCGCCCTCCCCCTCAAGCACCTCGCTGCCACGGCCCTCAATCTGCTCTTCCCGCCCGTGTGCCTGGCCTGCCGCGCGGCGGTGGCGGCGCACGGGGCGCTGTGCCCGGCTTGCTGGGGGCAAACGCGGTTTATCGAGCGGCCCTATTGCGAGCGGCTGGGCACACCTTTTGCGCAGGATTTGGGGGCGGAAGGGCTGGTTTCGCCCGAAGCCATGGCCGATCCGCCGGTCTATGCCCGTGCCCGCGCCGTGACGCGGTTTGATGATGGACCGGCCCGGCAAATGGTGCACCGTCTGAAATATGGCGACCGGATGGAAATGGCGCAGCCGATGGGCGTGTGGATGGCACGGGCCGGGGCCGAGCTGCTGGGTGAGGCGGATGTGATCGTGCCGGTGCCGCTGCACCGCTCGCGGCTGTGGTCGCGCCGGTTCAACCAGTCGGCGGCTCTGGCGCGGGTGATCTCGGCCCAGTGCGGCCTGCCCGCTGACATGACGGCCCTCGCCCGGATCAAGCCGACGACCTCGCAGGTCGGCCTGTCGCGCAGCCAGCGGGCCCTGAACGTGCAGGGGGCATTCAGGGTGCCGGAGGAGGGGAATCTGGCGCTGATCGACAAAAATGTGGTGCTGGTGGATGATGTGCTGACCTCCGGGGCCACCATCAACGCTGCCTGCCGGGCGCTGCTGCGCGGCGGGGCGGCCAGGGTGGATGTGCTGGTGTTTGCCCGGGTTGTGACAGCGGCGTGAATTGCCATATAAGGAGGGGTCACTAGGAAAGTTCCATGCCGCAAATAACCATTTATACCAAATCCGACTGCCCCTATTGCCATTCTGCCAAAGATCTTTTGCGCCAGAAACAAGCGGCCTTTGACGAGATTTCCGTTGACGGGGACCGCGCGGGGCAGATGCAAATGGCCGGGCGCGCCCGTGGCCGCACCTCCGTGCCGCAGATTTTCATCGGTGCCTTGCATGTCGGCGGCTGCGATGATCTCTACGCGCTGGACCGCGCGGGCAAGCTTGACCCGCTGCTGGCCGTCTGAGGCATGATCAAATATGCGCTGAACTGCGACAAGGGCCACAGTTTCGAAAGCTGGTTCCGGGATAGCGCGGCGTTTGACACGCAGGCCAGGCGCGGCTTTGTGACGTGCCCGGTGTGCCAGTCTGCCAGTGTGCAAAAAGCCATCATGTCCCCTGCCATTTCCACCCGCCGGGCGGTGGCGGAAACGGAGCCTGCGGCAAGCCCGCCCGCGCCGCTGATGGATGAGGGCGAGGTCAGGATGCGCTCCCTCGCCCGGCAAATCCGCCAGCATATTGCCGAGAACACCGAAGATGTCGGCCAAAATTTTCCCGAACAGGCCCGCGCCATGCATGAGGGCACAATAGAACCGCGCCCGATCATGGGCGAGGCGAGTCTGGCCGAGGTCAAGGAATTGCTGGAGGACGGGGTAAAGATTATGCCGGTGCCCGGATTGCCGGACGACAGGCACTGATGCAGCGCAGCAGCGGGCGGGACCCCCGCAGTCCCGGGACCGCGACCGTCCCGGTCGCCTCACGCCGCTTTCTTGCGCGCCTTGATCAGGCCGCGGTTAACCAGCACTTCGGCAATCTGGATGGCGTTCAGCGCCGCGCCCTTGCGCAGATTGTCCGACACGCACCAGAAGGCGAGGCCGTTTTCCACCGTCGCATCCTCGCGGATGCGGGAAATATAGGTGGCGTCCTCCCCCGCCGCTTCGTGCGGGGTGATATAGCCGCCGGTCTCGCGCCGATCGACCACCAGCACACCGGGGGCGTTGCGCAGGATTTCGCGGGCCTGGTCGGCGCTGATCGGTCGCTCAAACTCGACATTGACCGCTTCCGAATGCCCGATGAACACCGGCACCCTGACGCAGGTGGCGGTGAGCAAGATTTTGGGGTCAAGAATCTTCTTGGTCTCGGCCATCATCTTCCATTCTTCCTTGGTGAAGCCGTCTTCCATAAAGACGTCAATCTGCGGAATGACGTTGAAGGCGATGCGCTTGGGGAATTTCTTGCTCTCCACTGAATCCGACACAAAAATCGACTTGGTCTGCGAGAACAATTCGTCCATCGCCTCTTTCCCCGCGCCCGAAACCGACTGATAGGTGGACACGACCACGCGCTTGATTTTAGCAAAATCATGCAATGGCTTCAGCGCCACCACCAGTTGCGCGGTCGAGCAATTGGGGTTGGCAATGATGTTCTTTTTGGCAAAGCCCCTGACGGCATCGGCATTCACTTCGGGCACC
>JAYVYA010000157.1:0-4459 GCA_043784745.1 Hyphomicrobiales bacterium | reverse complement strand
GCTGTATGTCGATAGCCATCGGCCGCCGTCTATTTCTGCAGCCGCAAGCGATCACAAATCGCAGCCTTTCAGGGGCGCCTCGACGATTTCATCGCCCTCAACCGGCGCGAGACTTTGGCTGGCGAGGCGGCGAGTGTGGCGGGGGCGAAGTGATGCGGGTTGGTGAACTTTCCCGGCCAAATTGAACATTGTTCAACAACGTGAAAAGAATGCAGTCGATCAAGCTTCGACATATTCGGCAACGCTGGTTGGCGCTGGCGCAGGCAATCCGTCCTCCGCCAGGCCATCCAAATGAAACCGCACCGCAAGCCGCATTTGCGCCTCGACTTCCGGCACGCTCGCACCCGTGGCGATGCAGCCGGGCAGATCGGGGGCGTAGGCGGAATAATTGTCGCCTGCCTTCTCGATCACAATGGCGTAGCGCATTTGCCGTCTCCTAAAGGCCAGCCTGTTTCAGGATCGAATTGTGTGTACCCGGCGCAATATCGTCCGAAGGCTTGCCTGCAACCGTTACACGTCCTGGCTTGAAGGCATGCTTGAACTGCCTGTGGCTTCCACGCATCGCAATCTGGTGCCAACCGTCAGCCTCAATCTACTTTATCACCTCCCGGACCTTTGGCAAAGCGCCTTCCCCTCACCCCACCGCTGCTACCTTCGCCCGGCCCATCCGCTTGCGGTCGTTGGGGTCGAGGTAGACCTTGCGCAGCCGGATCGCCTTGGGGGTCACTTCCACCAGTTCATCCTCTTCGATATAGGCCAGCGCCTTTTCCAGGGTCATGCGGATCGGCGGGGTCAGGCGCACGGCTTCATCCTTGCCGGCGGCGCGGATGTTGGTGAGCTGCTTGCCTTTCAGCACGTTGATCTCCAGGTCATTGTCGCGCGTGTGCTCGCCAATGATCATGCCGCGATAGACCTTGCAGCCCGGCTCGATCATCATCGGGCCGCGGTCTTCCAGCTTCCACATCGCATAGGCGACGGATTCGCCGATGTCGTTGGAGATCAGCACGCCGTTGCGGCGCCCGGTGACCTCGCCGCGCCAGGTGGCGTAGGAATGGAACAGGCGGTTCATGATCGCGGTGCCGCGCGTGTCGGTCATCAATTCGCCGAGATAGCCGATCAGGCCACGGGTCGGCGCATGGAAGACGAGGCGCAGGCGGTCACCGCCGGAGGGGCGCATTTCGACCATCTCGGCCTTGCGCTCGGACATTTTCTGCACAACGACGCCGGAATGCTCTTCGTCGACGTCAATGACGACTTCCTCGATCGGCTCCAGCAATTCGCCCGTTTCCGGGTCTTTCTGGAACACCACTTGCGGGCGCGATACGCTGAGCTCAAAGCCTTCACGGCGCATCGTTTCAATCAGAATGGCGAGCTGCAATTCGCCGCGTCCAGAAACGATATAGCCGTCCGAACCGGGCGCTTCCTCAATCTTCAGCGCCACATTGCCTTCGGCTTCCTTCAGCAGGCGGTCGCGGATGACGCGGGTGGTCACCTTGTCGCCTTCGGTGCCAGCGAGAGGCGAATCATTGACCATGAAGGTCATGGACAGCGTTGGCGGATCAATCGGCTGGGCTTGCAGCGCTTCGGTGACTTCGGGCGCGGCAAGGGTGTCGGCGACGTTGAATTTCGGCAGGCCGGCGATGGCGACAATGTCACCCGCTTCGGCCTCGTCAATCGGCACGCGCTCAATGCCGCGAAACGCCAGAATTTTGGTGACGCGGCCCGTTTCAACCACATTGCCCATGCGGTCGAGCACTTTCACCGTCTGGTTCGGCCTGATGCTGCCGGCAAAGACACGGCCGGTGACGAGGCGGCCGAGATAGGGGTTGGCTTCGAGCAAAGTGCCGAGCATGCGGAATCCGCCCTCTTCCACGGTCGGGGGATGCACATGCCGGACCACCATGTCGAGCAGCGGTCCCATGCCATCATGCACCCCCTCAGGCTGGTCGGACATCCAGCCCTGCTTGGCGGAGCCGTAGAGAATAGGGAAATCGAGTTGTTCGTCAGTGGCGTCGAGTGCGGCAAACAGGTCAAACACTTCATTGACCACTTCGGTGATGCGGGCGTCGTGCTTGTCGACCTTGTTGATGGCGACAATCGGCCGCAGGCCCATTTTCAGCGCCTTGCCCACCACGAACTTTGTCTGCGGCATCGGCCCTTCGGAGGCATCCACCAGCACGATTACGCCGTCCACCATCGAGAGAATGCGCTCGACTTCGCCGCCAAAATCGGCATGGCCGGGGGTGTCGACGATGTTGATGCGCGTGTCTTTCCACAGGATTGACGTGGCCTTGGCCATGATGGTGATGCCGCGCTCTTTTTCCAGATCGTTGGAATCCATCACCCGTTCCACAACACGTTCGTTGGCGCGAAACGCACCCGACTGCTGCAAAAGGCGGTCAACCAGCGTGGTCTTGCCGTGATCGACGTGAGCGATAATAGCGATATTGCGCATCTTCATAGGGTGTGTGCCAGTCTGTAGAGGGTTCGGGCGGCGGGTCGTGACGCGATTCAAGCAATGTGCCCGAGTTTCACGACAGAATGATGCCCACGCCAAAAGGCCCGCAAGGGATTTCCCCTTCGCAGTTGCAGCATGCCTTATACCAATCGGGAGATTTTGCAAACAGGTGTTCGGGCACTATTTTGATCCGATGCCTGTTCGTCGTCCTCCCCCCGCGTCATCGCCTCGCGCAGGCTGTTCCAGCGCCGCACGCTTATTTAGTGCAGCTGACGACTACAATCGCGGATTTTGCCGCAGCCACGATTTCGCCGGTTGATTTTGGCTCCGCGACGATGCTGGCCAAGCTGGTCCCGGCAAAGGCAAGGGCTGTGGTTCCGGCAATCAGGCCGTAAGTGGCCGCCTGATTGCCTGCTGGCGGCAGGATCAGCCCGGCAAATGCCCCCGTGCGGTCCAACGCCACGCCGCCGGAATGTCCGCCCTGCAAGGCGGCGCGCAATCTGGGCGTGCCTGCATCAAAGATTTCGCCGGTGGTGGCAAGTTGCGAGCCCGACGCATCGAAATAAATCACGACCACTTCGCCAGCCGCATTGGCGCTTGCCATCAAAGGTGACAGGCCGGTGCCCCTCGCTTCCAGCAGCGCCAGCCCGGTTTCCCTGTCGGCTTTCAGCACTCTGGCCGGGGCTTTGCCGACCATCGGGCTGGCGCAACCTGCCAGCGGCAGGGCGGCGAGCACTTGCGTGGCGCTGATGGCGAGGCCGGTGGCTGCAAGCACCGGTTTGGGCGGGGGGGCAGCCATTGGCGCAGGCCCGGCCGGTGCCGCCAGCGGCACGGCAGGCGCGCCAGCCACCAGGGGCTGCGCGCCGTCGCCGGGCGCGAAGGGCTCGAATGAATTGGCGATGGCCAGCGAGATGCGCTCCATGTCAAACTTCAGACTGCTGTCATAGCTGAAGGTGAATCCACGCAAGATTTGCGCTCTTGCATGAATGCCGCTGGCCATGCGGGTATAGTAGGAATGTCCGTTGACTTCGCCGGCGACGACAAAAAAATCCGGCTTCAGCAGCTTGTAGGTCACCTTGCGGCCCGATCCGTCGATCTTCATCAAATCAAACAGTTTTGCCAGATCGGCATCGGCTCCGGCGGGAGCGAAGGTCTCCAGGCTGCCAAGACCGCCGTCCATTTCATACCGCCTGCCGGTTGGCGTGCTGGCAGATTTTGGCAACAGCGCAGCGGGTATACCGATCCTTGCGCCGGAACGGGGTTCAAGCACGACGGCAAATCTGGCTTCAAGTTTGGCCTTGGCTGCCGCAGCCGCCAATGCAGTCCGGGCCTTTGCGTCGAGCATTCCGGTCACCGGCAATTTATTGGCTTTGGCATAGGCATTGATGCCCACCAGCGTGCGCTTCCCAAAAACACCATTGACGACGCTGTTATAATCACCTGTCCAGATCAGCCCGTCCTGAACCGCTTTGCGATCCGCCTCCGGGAGCGCCTCGAACGCCAGCCGCGCCGCCTCGTAAGCCGGGTCAGGCACCACAGCGGGCGCGGGCGCAGCACTTGGCGCGGGCGCAGCACTTGGCGGTGGTGGGCTTGTCTGCGCCAAAGCGCTGCCCGCCACGCCGCCGAGGGCCAGCAAACCCGTAAGTCCCCACGCAAAAAATCCGCGATCCATGGCTGGCTCCCGTTCCAAAAAGATTGCAGGCATGATGTCTTATTTCTGGTTCAACGAAAGTGCTAAACCACACAATGCCGCCACAAAGCCTGTGCTGTATAGGACGGCGGCGTCAAGTCTGCGACAGGGGATCAACATGCGCAAATGGTTTCGGGTTTTCACCATGCTCCTGCTGTGCCTCGTGGCAGGCGCGGGCTTTGCGCAAAAGGCGGCGGACAAGCCCTACCTCCGCGAAGATCTGGCCAGTGATGGCATCCGGCTGGAGGAAAAGATCAAGAAAGAATCGGTGCCCTATCAAGGGGCCATCATCCATGACCAGCTCAACAAGC
>JAYVYA010000156.1:0-8096 GCA_043784745.1 Hyphomicrobiales bacterium | reverse complement strand
GGGCCGGTTTGGCCGGGGTGTTAACCTTAAGCGAAATTAACCCGGCAAATAAAATCACTTGGCGTTAGGATTGCTGCAACTCCGATACGAAAAGGAATCGTCCCGGTTCTGGACATTTACCAGGCTGGCGGCTCCGCAACCGGAGAAGGCGCGTAATGGCTGTGTCACAAAATCTCGTCGGCGTTCACCAGACGACCGTTTCCTTTGCCCAGCGAATGGCGACTTCCGAAGCCTTCCGACTGCTGTTTCGCGAGGGCATGTCGCTTGTCGAAGAGGCCGCCGCCTATCTCGACGGGCCGGGCCGCGGCGAAGCCAAGGCGCTCGGTCGCCACGAAGCCCTGGGCTATGCCTCCGAATCCATGCGCCTGACGACGCGGCTGATGCAGCTGGCCTCGTGGCTGCTGCTCCAGCGCGCCGTCAATGAAGGGGAAATGACCCAGGCCCAGGCGGCAGCGGAGAAGCACAAGGTCAAGCTGTCTTCCCAGGGCCTCGCCTGCGCTGAGGAAATGTTCCTGCGCCTCCCGCAAAAGCTGCGCGACCTCTCCACCCAGTCGCTGCGGCTTCAGGCCCGCATCATCCATCTCGACCAGCTGATCTACACGCCGCCCGAATCTGCGCCGGTTGTGCAGCGCGTCAATCCCGTCGATGCCCAGATCGAGCGGCTGCGCGCGGCATTTGCACCGGCGCAGGGCGTGATGTGGCGAGACTGAAAAGTCCCTTTCCCTTCCGGGGATTGCGGGCTTTCCAGCCCGCCCGTTCCGCCGCAACAATCCGGGCAATATGGCAAACAACAAACGCCCAAAGGGCCGGCTGGAAAGCCCGCACTTCTGCGGCCATAACCCGCCGCACCGCATTGCCCAGAATGGCTGCACCAAGTTTCCGGAACTCGCCGTAAAAATCAACAGCCCCTCACCCTCGCCCGCCCCCGCCCAGCACCGCCGCATAGGCGTCCAGCGTCTGCCCGCACATCTGTTCCAGCGAAAAGTGCCGCTCGACATGGGCGCGGGCGCGCTCGGCCAGGGCATCGCGGGCGCTGGCCCCCAGCGACAAAGCGGCCATCAGCGTATCGGCCAGGGCTTGCGCGTCATTGGCGGGAATGCGCCAGCCCGTGCGGCGGGCGGGGTCCACGGCGGGCGGTGCCAGCACGGTTTCCGGCACAGCGCCAAGGTCGGACACCACGACCGGCGTGCCCATGGCCTGCGCTTCCACGGCGGCCCGCCCGAAAGCCTCCGGCTCGGTGGATGGCACGCAGGCGACCGAGGCGGCCAGATAGGCGGCGGGCATGTCCTCGCAATGGCCGACCCGGCGCACCATGCCTTGCAGCCCGGCTTTGGCGATCAACCCGTCGATCTCCCTGACATAGCCGGTGCGGCCCTGCTCATCCCCCGCCAGCACAAATATGGTGTCACCCAGGCCCAGAGGGGCCAGCAGCCGCGCCGCTTCAATCAGCACCTTCTGGCCTTTCCAACTGGTCAGGCGCCCGGCCAGCAATACAATGCGTTCATGCGCCGCCAGCCCCCATTGCTCGCGCAGTTTCCGCACCCGGGCCGGGTCCACGGCGGCGGGGGAAAACATCCGCAAATCCGTGCCGCGATGGATGACGCGCATGTTGGGCCGGGCGAACGGATAGAGCGAGCTGATCAGCCCGGCGGTATAATCGGAATTGGCAATGACCACATCGCCGCGCGCCATCACCGAATTATAGCGCAGCTTCAGCGCCGACGTGCCGGAATAGCTGCCGTGATAGGTGGTGATGAACGGTGTTTTGGTCAGCCGCGTCGCCCCCAGCGCCACCCACGCCGGGGCGCGCGAGCGGGCATGGACAATCTCGGCCTGCTCGCTGACGATCAGCCGCGCCAGCTTGCGTACATTCAGCGCCATTGAGACCGGGTTTTTGGTGGCCGCCGGAAATGGTATCCAGATGCCGCCTTTGGCCTGCAATTCGCTCACCAGCCGCCCGCGCTCGCAGGCCACCAGCGCCCGCGCCCCCACAGCACTGAGGGCGGCGGCAATGTCAATCGCCGTGCGCTCGGCCCCGCCGGTGTCCAGCTCCGGAATCACCTGCAAAATGGTGCGCCCCGCCAGCAACCGCGCGGTGGATGACCGGAACAGCTCATCCGCTTCTGATCCCAACAAAGCTGCACTCCCGGCCCTGACGTGCTATCGGGCAGCGCTGCCCCGTTTCACGCGCATGAGGATAGTCGTGCAAATCCCTAATCTGCAATCCCCAGCGATACAACCCGCTTCTGTCCCCGCCGATGATCCACGGATGATGCAGGTAGGCCCGGCTGGCAACCAGCGGCGCATTGCCTACATCCGCCGGGCCGGAAAGCCGGACGGAAAACCCGGCATGGTCTGGCTGCCCGGCCTCATGTCCGACATGCGCTCCACCAAGGCGGGCGCGCTGGAGGATTGGGCAGGCCGACAGGGCCGCTCGCTGCTGCGCTTTGATTATTCCGGCCACGGCCTGTCCAGCGGCGCTTTCACGCAAGGCTGCATCAGCCAATGGCTGGAGGAGGCGCTGGCGGTGATCCGCGCCCATTCGGAAGGCCCGCAGATTCTGGCGGGATCGTCCATGGGTGGCTGGCTGGCGCTATTGGCGGCGCGGGCGCTGGCGCAGGCCGGGGAAACTGCCCGTCTGCACGCCATGGTGCTGATTGCCCCGGCGGTCGATTTCACAGTGGAATTGTTGCGGCAATGGCAGGCGCCGGGTGGGGCGAAAGAGGTTGATGCGGCAGGCAACTGGCTGCGCCCCTCCGATTATGGCGCACCAATGCCGTTCAGTCGGCTTTTGCTGGAGGATGGTGCCAGCCACCAGTTGCATGGCACCCTGATCCGCAGTCATTGCCGGGTGCACATTTTGCAGGGCATGCAGGATGCGGTTGTGCCGTGGCAAACCGCCACCCGCCTTACCGAGCATCTCGCCTCGGATCCCGTGGTGCTGACCCTGATCCGCGATGGCGACCACCGCCTGTCGCGGCCACAGGATATTGCGCTGCTGCTGGAAACCATCGCCGCGATGGGTTGAAGGGTCGCGTAAAATATCCTGCGCCGCAAGTGTTGAACTTCGCAACAAAACTCGCTCTATTCCGGCTTGCAAATCCTTTTACCCGCCAGGTCCATCCGTGCATTTTCCCTTTCCCGCGCTTTTGATCGATATTGGCGGCACCAATGTCCGCATGGCCTGCCAGAAGACTCCCGGGGCACCGCTTTCGGTGCCCGTACATCTCAAGACGGGCACCTATCCCGGCCTGGCGGAAGCCGTGCGGGCCAGCCCGTTCGGCAAGGACAAGCCACGCTCCATCATCGCCTGCGGGGCCGGGCCGGTTGTCGGGCGCACCCTGCAACTCACCAATGCGCCATGGCTGATCAACGGGCCGGAGGTGGCGTCGGCGCTGGGCCTTGACCAGGGCCTGCTGCTGAATGATTTTGAGGCGCAAGCTTTGTCCCTTCCCGCCATCGAGCCGGGCTGGACACTGGAAATTGGCTCGGCCCTGCCACCAGCCAGCGGCCCGAGGGTGATTCTTGGCCCCGGCACCGGCCTTGGCATAGCCGCGCTGATTGAGGTGGGCGGGCGATATGTGCCTCTCGCCAGCGAGGCCTCGCATCTCGATTTTGGCCCGCAGGAACCGGATGAATGGGCGGTATTCCCGCATCTGGAGCGCGCCCATGGCCGCATCTCCACCGAATCTGTCATGTCCGGCCCCGGCCTCGCCCGCTTGCACCGGGCCCGCTGCGCCGCGCAGGGCCTGCCGGTGCCCATGTGCGACGGGGCCAGCGTCGGCGCGCAGGCGCTGGCCAATCCGCAGGGGCAGGAAGCGGCGACCGTGCGGCTGTTCTGGCGCCAGATCGCGCGATTTGCCGGCGACATGGCCATCACCTATCTGGCCACCGGCGGCGTGACGCTGGCTGGCGGTATCCTCCCGCAACTGGCCGGCCTGCTGGATGCCAGGGCCTTCCGCACCGCCTTTGAAGCCAAGGCGCCGGTGGACGCTTTGACCCGCCGCATTCCGGTCCGGCTGGTGACAACGCCCGATGTCGTGCTGGCCGGCATGGCAGCCATTGCGACTGCCCCGGACCGCTATGAAATTGACTATTGTGCCAGGAGCTGGAGATAAAAACCGCTGGCCCAAGCCGCGTGCCAGACCGCACTTGCTTTCAACCGATTCCATGCGATTATAGTTGTAATGTGACAATCAATTGCAGGCTCCGCGCCGGTCAGAAGGTAACGGCAAAACGGGGAAGCAAAGGGGTCGCCATGCGTCATATCGTGCTGACAACCATTGCCGCCGTGCTGGCCGTTGGGACTGTCGTCACAGGGGCAGCCTATTTCTTCGAGCGTCCCACCGTCCTGCGTGTCGCCGTGCCGCGCAAAAGTGCGGACAGCGCCCTGATCGGCGCTTTCCAGCAAGCGTTTCAGGCCGACAAAAAGAACATTCGCATTGAAATGGTGCCGGTCGATAATTTCGCCGACAGCGCGGCGACGCTGGAAAGCGGCAAGGCCGATGTCGCGGTTGTCCGCACCGATATTAAAATGCCGCCCAAGGGCCAGACGCTGGTGATCCTCTACCGCGAGGCGGCCGTGCTGATGGTGCCGCATAATTCCAAACTGGCCTCGATTAACGCGCTCAAGGGCCAGAAAGTTGGCGTCCTCAAGGGCCGCGTCAGTGCGCCCGGCAATGCGGCGCTGCTGGGCACGGTGGCAGACCAGTACAATCTGGCCACGGGCAGCTTCAAGATCATTGAAATGCCCCCTGAGGACATGCCCAAGGCATTGCAGAAAAAAGAAGTGGATGCCATTTTCGCCGTGGGTGTGCCGCAATCCAAATTCATGGCAGAAACCGTCAAAGCGTTCACAGCGGTTGCTGGCCCACCCGATTTCATCCCCGTGAGCGAGGCGGACCTGATCGCCGACCATTCCCCCGGGATTGAAACGCTCACCGTGTCGGCGGGCACATTCGGCGGCGCGCCCCGCCGCCCCGCCGATGATTTTGACACCGCCAGCGTCAGCGTCCGGCTGATGACCCTGAGCACGATGGATGATGCAGTCGCCGCCAACCTGTTGCGCCACCTGTTCAGCGAGCGGCCCCAGATTGCCGCGACCCTGCCGCTGGCGGTGCGGCTGGAAGCGCCCGTGACAGACAAAGGTCAGGCCCTGCCCCTGCACCAGGGGGCCGCCGCCTTTCTGGATGGCAATGAACTGTCGTTTCTGGACCGCTACATTGATTTCCTCTATCTTGGTGCCATGTTCATGAGCGCCGTTGGCTCAAGCCTTGCGGCCGTATCTACCCGTCTCGGCCTCAAAATGTGCCGTCAGGTTGATGTCCACTTGCAGCGCCTGCTGGAAATGCTGCGGGCCGCGCGCGAAGCCAAGGACGCCCGGACCCTCAACCAGATTGAGGCGGAGACGGATTTGATCATGACCTCCGTGCTGCACCGCGACAAGATTCGCGGGCTTCAGGGCCACCGCGCCTCCGCCTTCTCGCTGGCGCTCAGCCATGTCCGCGCCGCCATCAACGACCGGCGGCTGCAATTGCACACGCAAGGGCCAAGGCTGGCGGTGGACAATGTCATCCCGCTGGATGAGCTGGAAGAAGCCGGGGCGCGCTAGCGCATGATGCATTTTCTGTGAATCAGCCGCCACTTCCCTTCTCTCCCTGCGTTCGAGGCTGGCGCGAAGCGCCGGATGAGGGGTATGCGAAGCAGGCTAATTGATTGATCCAAGATCATATTTCGCCATTCGCACTCTGCATGATGCGCTTCGCGCTACCCCTCATCCGGCCCAAGCGGGCCACCTTCTCCCGCAAGGGGAGAAGGAAAAAGCCGCTCAATCTCAACACATCGCGCGCTAGCGCACTCCGGACGCGACCGGGACGGTCGCGTTCCGGAGATCACACAATCTGCATCCCGTCGCGGCGCAGCACATCGCCGGCCAGATAGAGCGACCCGGTGATGAGAATGCGCGGCGGCACCGGCCAGGGGCGGGCGCTGAGATAGCCCAGCGCCTCTTCCACGCCCTCGCAGGCGCAGGCGTGCAGCCCGGCTTCCGCCGCAGCCCCGGCCACCTCCCGCGCCGGACGCGCCGCATGTTCGCCCGCAACCGGAACGGCAATCACTTCCTGCGCCAGTCCCTTGAAATGGCGCAGGAAACCGGAGGTATCCTTGCTCGACAAAGTGCCGCAGATGACAATCAGCGGGCGCGTCTGACGATCCTCGAAATCCGCCATGGCCTCGCCCAGCACCCGGCCGCCATCGACATTATGGCCACCATCCAGCCACAGCTCGGCCCCCTGCGGCGCAATCTGCGCCAGGCGGCCCTTGCCGAGGCGTTGCAGGCGCGCGGGCCATTGCGCTTCTGCCAGCCCGCGCTCCATGGCGGCGGCAGACAGGTGGGGGATGAGATGGCGCAGCGCCGCAATGGCGCAGGCAGCATTGTGGTGCTGGTGGCGGCCGGTCAGGCGCGGCATGGGCAAGTCCAGCAGGCCATGCCCGTCCTCGTAGATCAGCCGTCCGTGCTCTTCGCGTACCGAAAAGTCCTGATTTTCGATCAGCACCGGGGCGCGCAGCCGGGCCGCCTCGCGCTCCAGCACGGCCAGCGCCGCCTCGTCCTGCGCTGCCAGCACGGCGGGCACGCCCGGCTTCAATATCCCGGCTTTCTCAAACGCGATCTTGTCGACTGTTGCCCCGAGAAATTCGGGATGGTCCATTGATACCGGCGTAATAATCGTCAGGGCGGGCTGTGCGATTACATTGGTGGAATCAAACCGCCCGCCCAGCCCCACTTCCAGCAGCAGGAAATCAGCGGGAATTTCGCTGAACAGCAAGAACGCCGCCGCCGTGGTGATTTCGAAATAGGTGATGGGCGCGCCCCGGTTCGCCGCCTCGCAGCGCGCCAGGGCACCGGCCAGCGCCTCATCGCCGACAATCTGCCCTGCCAGACGGATGCGCTCGTTGAACCGCACCAGATGAGGCGAAGTATAGACATGCACGCGCGCGCCAAATGCTTCCAGAATGGCGCGCATGAAAGCGATGGTGGAGCCTTTGCCATTGGTGCCCGCGACATGGATCACGGGTGCCAGGCGCTGTTCGGGGTGTCCCAGTGCCGCCAGCAGGGCTTGGGTGCGGCCCAGCGACAGGTCGATCTTCTTGGGGTGCAAATCCAGCAGCCGCGCCAGAATCGCGTTGGCCTTGCCGTTGGCGCTGTCGCTCTGGCTCACGCTTGCGCTGGCTCCGCCACCTGCGGCTCGGGCAATGGCGTGCGGGTCAGCAGCGCACACAGCCGCGCCAGTGTTGCGCGGAGGTCGCCGCGCTGGACCACCATGTCCACCATGCCATGGTCGCGCAAATATTCGGCGCGCTGAAAGCCTTCCGGCAGGCGCTCGCGGATGGTTTGCTCAATCACCCGTGCCCCGGCAAAGCCGATCACGGCCCCCGGCTCGGCAATATGCACATCGCCGAGCATGGCATAGGAGGCGGTGACACCGCCGGTGGTCGGATTGGTCAGCACCACAATATAGGGTAGTTTTGCCGCTCGCAGTTTTTGCACGGCCACAGTGGTGCGCGGCATTTGCATCAGCGAGAACATGCCCTCCTGCATGCGCGCCCCGCCCGAGGCGGTGAACAGGATGAACGGGGTTTTGCGCGCTACCGCCACCAGCATCCCGGTGATGATCGCCTCGCCCGCCGCCATGCCGAGCGAGCCGCCCATGAAGTCAAAATCCTGCACGGCAGCCACGGCTTCAACGCCCTCCAGCTTGCCCGCCGCCAGCTTTACCGCATCCATCGTGCCCGTCTTGGTGCGGTTTTCCTTCAGCCGGTCGGAATAGCGCTTCACATCGCGGAACTTTAGCGGGTCCGCCGGCACGTCGGGCGTGGCGATTTCCTCAAAAATTCCATTGTCAAACAGGCTGGCGAGCCGCGCCCTGGCACCGATGCGCATGTGATAGCCGGAGCCGGGCACGACGAAACCTCCAAGCATATCCACCCCAAGCGGGACTTCAACGAACACAACGAAGGCCTCGGCCTGACCTACGGTGTCACTGAGACCCAAGCAATCGCCGGCGGGTTTTTTCGCAATAGCGATCGGGAGCAATCGC
>JAYVYA010000155.1:0-3903 GCA_043784745.1 Hyphomicrobiales bacterium | reverse complement strand
AGAGCAGTGTAGTTTCCAATTTTTTTGACGCAAAAAGCAAGTTGATCCATGCGGCTGCACCCAATTTGATAGTTATCGACATCCCATTAAGAATATCTGAATTTATGTTATTTAAAAGTTGGTTAAAGAGTAACAATCTTCAGGGTATCCCTATTTTTTACAGCGACCGTTTTCTCCAAAAGGAACAAATAAATATATTGTTTGTGCAAAAATTTGTCGATGATGTTGTCCATCTTGAAAAAGATATAAAGAAATTAACCAACAAAGCAAAATTCCTTAAAAATGTACAGCTACAGCATAATTTACAGGTAGTGGAAGCCGTTAGTAAAAGGCAACAAAAAAATGAACGGGGTAGCATCATGTTTTTGTTTGACGCCCTGTTCGCATTGGTAGCAATACTTTTTTTGATGCCTGTTTTTATTGTAATAGCCATTGCCATTAAATTAGAATCTAAAGGGCCCATTTTTTATAGCTCATTAAGGGCTGGCGTGGGTTTTAAGATTTTTAAATTTTTCAAATTCAGGACCATGATCGTGGATGCCGATAAACAGATGGATGAGTTTAAAAACCTAAATATTTATACGTCAGGCAGTGACCAGGCTAAATTTTTTAAAATAAATAATGATCCGCGGGTAACTAAGGTTGGTGCGTTTTTACGAAACACCAGCCTGGACGAGTTGCCCCAGTTATTTAATGTACTTAAAGGCGATATGAGTATTGTAGGCAACAGGCCATTGCCTATTTATGAGGCAACAACACTAACCACTAATGAATGGGCCGAAAGGTTTATGGCGCCTGCTGGCATAACCGGGCTTTGGCAAATTTCAAAAAGAGGCAACCCCGAAATGAGTACCGAAGAACTCTGGCGCAGCACAGCCTCGTTTTTCTCGGCAATGGCAGCCCCGCTCTCCACCGTCTCAAGGCTCCCTACCGTGGCCGCGACCACTGCCAGAATGGCGATGGTCACTGAGACGATGGTGATAAACGGGTTGCCTTCATGCGCGGCGTGCTGGGCATGTTCGGCATGTTCAAGGTGTTCGCTGGTCTGGTCTTCCATCTTCATCTCCAAAAGAGTTTTGCTTGAATGGCGGCTCGGGCAATTCCTGCAGATGGTTGCACATTTTGACGCCGCCACGCTAGGGGCCGGTTGCAACGTCCTGTGGGAACTGCGCCAGCATCATGCTAGAGGCCGGACGAATGAACCTGACCGCCGGGAATCACGCCATGAGCCTTGCCCAAGCCGCCGCATCCGATTCCGCGCCCGCGCGTCTTGCACGATTGCATCCAGCTGACGCTGTCGAGGCGCTCAACGCCATGGCCCCGGCGATGGCGGCCCGGAACCTGGCCGCAATGCCGTTTGACGCGGCTTTGGAGGTGCTGAATCAGGCCGGGCTTGACCAGCCCGCCCGCCTGATCGAGGCCATGCCCGAGGCAAAAGCCGGCCCCCTGCTGGGGGCCATGTCCACCGACCGGCGCGTCGCGATTTTCCGGCACCTGTCACCCAAACTTCACGCCCGGATGGATGCTTTTCTGGCACCTGCCGACGCGGCGGCGCTGCATGTCCTGCTGGCCTGGCCCAGGGACAGCGCCGGTTCCATCATGACCACCGAGTTTGTCAGCCTGCCGGGCAGCATGAACGTGCCCGATGCCCTGGCCCGCCTGCGGGCGGTCGGCCGGTCAATGGAAACCATCTACGCCATTTACGTCACCCATCCCGTTGACGGGCGGCTCGACCGGGCGTTGTCGCTGCGCGATATCGTGGTCGCGCCCGAAGGCCTGCGGCTAGGCGAGATTGGATCGGGCCGCCCGCCCATTGTCGTCGCCCCGGGCGATGACCGGCGCGAAGTGTCCCGGCTGATTTCGAAATATGACCTGCTGGCCGTGCCGGTGGTGGACGAAACCCGCAAGGTCGTCGGCATTGTCACCGTCGATGATGTCATCGACGCCATGGTCGAGGAAGATACTGAGGACGTCCAGAAAATGGGCGGCCTCGAAGCGCTCGACAAACCCTACATGGAAACCAGCTTTTTCGACATGCTGAAGAAGCGGGCCGGGTGGCTGCTGGTGCTGTTCCTGAGCGAAATGCTGACGGCCAGCGCCATGCAATATTTTCAGGGCGAACTGGAAAGGGCGGTGGTTTTGACCATGTTCATTCCGCTGATCATGAGTTCGGGCGGCAATTCTGGCTCGCAGGCAACCTCTCTCATCATCCGCGCCCTGGCGCTGCATGAAATCAGCCTTCCGGACTGGTGGCGGATTGCCCTGCGCGAACTGCCTTCCGGGCTGATGCTGGGTTCCATTCTGGGTGTTGTGGGGTTCGTGCGGATTCTCGTCTGGCAGAAACTGGGGATATTTGATTATGGCGAACATTATATGCTGATTGCCCTGACCGTTGCAGCTGCCCCCGTTGGCATTGTCACCTTTGGCTCCATGGCCGGGTCGATGCTGCCATTTGTGCTGCAAAAGGCCGGGTTTGATCCGGCCAGCGCCTCCGCGCCGTTTGTTGCCACACTGGTCGATGTCACCGGGCTGATCATCTATTTTTCCATCGCGCTGGCCATTCTGCGCGGCACCTTGCTGTAGCGCAACGATGGACAAGCCGGGCCGGGCGGCCCTATATGCACCACGACAAATGCGGGGCTGCCGGACAGGCCCGCTGTGACCTTATTTTCCGCGAGATTTCAGCCATGGCCCAGTTTTCTGCCAGCGATTCGCTTGCTCATCGCCGCATCATGGTGGATGGCCAGATCCGCACCTATGGCATTACCGATCTGGACCTGATTGACCGGTTCCTCGCCGTGCCGCGCGAGAATTTTGTCGGGCCGGAACAAGTCGCGCTGGCCTGGAGCGATGCTGCCGTGCAGCTGCAAGGCGGGCGCACGCTGCTCAAACCAATGGTATTGGCCAAGATGCTGCAAGCCGCCAGTCTCCTGCCAGGAGACCGGGTGCTCGATATTGCCGGGGGTTCTGGCTATGGTGCCGCGCTGATGGCTGGTCTGGCCACACAAATCGTGGCACTGGAGGCGGGGGCCGGTCAGGCGGCGGCGATCGCGGCCAATTGCGCGGCGCTGGGCCTGGCCAACGTGGAGGCGGTGAGCGGGGACTTGACCCGTGGCGCGCCCGGCAAGGCGCCGTTCGACGTCATCATGGTGGAAGGCGCGGTGGAGACGGGGCTGGAGCCCTTGCTGGCGCAACTGGCCAACAAGGGCCGCCTGATCGTGATTCGCAACAAGCCGGGACGCGTCTATGGCGAAGTGATGCGCTGCGAGCGCCATGGCGCGTCGATTGGCGAGCGGGTGCTGTTCGAAGCCGCCGTGCAGGTTTTGGCCGGGTTTGGTGCAGCCCCGGCCTTTGCCTTCTGATCTTTGCGGCTAATTTCTGCAAACTGTCGCATTTATGTGCCAGTGACCAGAAATATTTCCAGCCACAAGCGCTGGCGCTTTGGACCTGCAACAAACCGGTCTACTTTCTGTTACCGAAACATTAAGTGGTCAGGCTGATGGAAATTTCTTGGCCTGCAAGTCCTGCGACGTTGAATAGCGGTGGATATATGCCGGGGTTTGGAAAGAAGAGGGACGCTTTGCCGCTTGTCGCACATACTTCCCGTGGCCTGGGCCGCCTTTGGGCCAGCGCGTTTACGGCTGGCTTGTCGGCTGTTTTGCTGTCGTCGATTGTCCAGGCCGAATCCATTTCCGGTGCCCTTTCCCGCGCCTATGGCTCAAACCCCGATTTGAATTCGCAGCGCGCCGCAGTCCGTGCCCAGGATGAAGAAATTCCGCGCACTTCCGCCGCCTACCGCCCGCGCGTCACTGCAACGGCGGATGCTGGCCTGACCAACCTCAATACCAAGCAACACCCCGGACAGGGATTTACCAATTTTGGCACCCAGCCGCGCGGTTATGG
>JAYVYA010000154.1:0-2096 GCA_043784745.1 Hyphomicrobiales bacterium | reverse complement strand
ACCACCAGCGGCACGTCCGGGTCCATCCGCCAAACGGAGGAATTGTCAATGACGACGCAGCCCTGAGCACCAATTTTGGGGGACCAGACTTTCGACACTTCACCGCCCGCCGACATCAGGCAGATATCGGTGTCGGAAAAGTCGTAATGCTCCAGCACCTTGCATTTCAGGATTTTGTCGCCAAACGAAACCTCGGTGCCGAGCGAGCGCTGCGAAGCCAAGGCCACGACTTCGCCCACAGGGAAACGGCGTTCTGCCAGAATATCCAGCATTTCGCGGCCCACATTGCCTGTGGCACCCGCGACGGCAACCTTGAAACCCATGATTTTCTCCTTTGCAGCGGCGGAAAAGCCCCCGTGCACCGCGCTTCTATAGGGCAAGCGCGGCGGGCAGGCAATTACGGGCTGTTGTTAGGATTTGATTCAGATTGTTTGCACATGCCGGGCGGCGGGTAACTTTGGACTCAGCATTTGCCGCCAGTTTGCAGGCAGGTTTTCACCCGCAAGGCCCGTGCCTGGCCAGGACGCCCCATGAACGATGACGCCCCATGACCTATGACGCCCTGACACTTCCTGCCCCGCGCCCTGCGCGCAAGGCTGCCCTGCTGAAATGGCCGCGCCTTGCCACCTTTGCCATGGTGGCGGCGGCAGGGGCGGCGCTGCTGTCGTTCGGGCTGCGCCACCCCTCCAGCCTGCAAGCCCATGCGGAAATGGCCAGCGCCCCCGCCACGCCCGCGCGCTGGCTGGACATTGCCAAACCCTACCAGCTCTACATTCTGGAAGCGCCGGAACTGGCAAAACTGCCGAAACTCTACGAAGCCCGCCGCCAGAATGAGGGTGCCGGGCGGCTGGACAGCCTGACCTTTGGCAGCTTTGGCAGCCCCGGGGCCTGGCTGGTGCTGGGCATCCGCCGGTTTGGCGCGGAGACCAGCGGCGAACCCGGCTTTTTTGTCGACATTGCCCGCCGCGCCGCCCAGGCAGGGGTAGCAGTGAGCCACAGCGCCGTGCCCGCGCAAATCGCCAGCCGCTTTGGCGGTATGGACCATGCGGCCGTGGTGCTGGAGCGCGGCGGCATGCAGGCCAGGTGCCGGGCTTTCCGCTCTGCCGATACCGGGCCCGATTTTGGGCTGACCGGCTTGTATTGTGCCGCTGGCAAGGAGCCGGAGGCGGGCAATCTGGTCTGTCTGCTGGACCGTCTGGGACTGGCAGCGGCGGGCGAGGATCTAGCGCTGCGCAAGATTTTCGTCAGCGCTGAACTCAAGCGCGAGCAATTTTGTGCGGGCGGCAAATATGTTGTGGCGCGGGCGGAGGAGCCGGAACCGGCACCGCCGCCAGCAATTGTACCAGTGCCCGCACCCGCGACCAAAGCCAGACTGAAAAAACGCAAGTCATCGTGACCAGCTTGTCATTGCAAATATTTGCGGACGCGACAGGCTTCCAGAATCAAGGAGAAAACCCATGCGCCATTCCCGCCTCGCCATCCTCATCGCCCTCGCCGCCATTGGTGCCACCACCCTTGCCGAGGCGCGCCCGCGCCGGGTGATTGTGGTGCATGGCCGCAGCTATCTCGACAGTGGCAAGCAGGTGCCCGTCGGCAGCCAGCAGAATTACGTGACGATGAACACGACGCTGAACCGCCCGGTCTTTTCCACCTTCCGCCCGGATTCGTTTGGAGACAGCGTGTTGCCGGGGCGGTTTGGCGGCATCGGGCGCGGGAACTGATCCGCTAGGGATCGATCACCGGTTGCATGAGGATGACAGTGTCGCTGTAGCGCGCCACCATGACGTCGGCGGTTATCAGGCGCATCGGCTCGGACAAGGCCTGCGCCACCAGCAAACGATCAAACGGATCGGCATGGAGCAGCGGCAATGTCTCGACCGTTGCGGCATGTTCGGGCGTGATGTCGAGGAGGGTGAATCCCGATTGCTGAAAGGCCAAAATAGCCTCATGCGCGGAGAAGGGCACAGCGCCCCGCCGTTTGCTGAGAGGATATTTGATGCCAATTTCCCAAATGCTGACGGCGGAAACGTATGCCTTGTTCCGTGGGTCCAAAATCATTTCGAGCGCCACCTCCCCGATGCGCCCGGGCTTTGTAG
>JAYVYA010000153.1:0-8094 GCA_043784745.1 Hyphomicrobiales bacterium | reverse complement strand
CCGCATTGTCGAGCCGCGCCTGTCCGGTGCGGAAGCGGATCTGGCTCAAGCGCGAACCGGAGCGCGCCAGCACCGGAAAGGTGCGCGGCGAAATCTCGGCAAACAGCGGCCCGTGATAGCCCGCCGGAATCTGGTCAAACGCCCGCGTCCGGTCGGCCATCACGCGGGTAAACACGTCAATCCGTCCAGTGGAACTTTTGGGATTGGCGGAGGCGGAGATGTGGGCGGGCAGGGCGAGGCTTTCGGCCACTTCCGCCAGATAGACCGTGCCGGTTTCCAGCACTGCACCCTGGCCCAAATCAATCTCGTGCAAAGCCAGCCGCCCGATCGCCGCCATCACCGGGCGCTCGCCCGGCAAAAAGCTCGCCCGCATCCGCCACGCCCGCCGCCCGAGGCGCAGGTCAAGGCTGGCAGGCTGGATTTGGCCACCGGCAAAAGGCGTTGCCGCGATGATACTGCCAGCTTTTGCAAGCGCAGCAATGGCATGGGCGGGGAGAATGCCCTGGGGGACAAGATTTTGCATCCCGAACGCTTAGGCCATCCCCCGGTTGACGCCAAGCGCCCGATGTGGCTTACTCACAGCTACGTGGTCATTTGAGCCGGTCGGCTTGCCGCCACGCTAAACAAGGCGCTAAATGGCCGGGGTTTCCCAGAAAGCCCGGATTGTTTGTGCCCGCTGCGCGCGAGGAACGGATAAATGACGACGCATGACCCTAATGCCAGAGCGCTGCGCCCGGCCACGCAACTGGTGCATGGCGGCACGATGCGCTCCGGCTTCGGGGAAGTGTCGGAAGCGCTGTTTCTGACGCAGGGCTTTGTCTATGAGACGATGGAAGCAGCAGAAGCCCGCTTCAAGGGCGAGGCCCCCGGTTTCATCTATTCGCGCTTCTCCAACCCCACCGTCGCCATGTTTGAAAAGCGCATGGCTTTGCTGGAGGGGGCAGAGTCCGCCCGCGCCACCGCCTCCGGCATGGCGGCTGTCACCGCCTCGCTGCTGGGGCAATTGAAGGCGGGCGATCACCTCATCGCGTCGCGCGCCCTGTTTGGCTCCTGCCTCTATGTCGTGGAGGAATTGCTGCCGCGTTTTGGCGTGGCAACAACGCTGGTGGACGGGGAAGAGCTGGCGCAATGGCAGGCGGCGGTGCAGCCCAACACCAAAGTGTTTTTTCTGGAAACGCCGACCAATCCGACGCTGGCGCTGGTCGATATTGCCGGCGTGGCCAAAATTGCCCGTGGCTGCGGCGCGACGCTGGTGGTGGACAATGTGTTTGCGACCCCGATGCAACAGCACCCGCTGCAATTGGGCGCCGATTGCGTGGTTTATTCCACCACCAAGCATGTGGACGGGCAGGGGCGGTGCCTGGGCGGCATCATTCTGGCGTCGGACGAGTTCATCCAGAAGCACATCCACAATTTCCTGCGCCAGACCGGCCCGGCCATGTCGCCCTTCAATGCGTGGGTAATGTTGAAAGGGCTGGAGACATTGGCCTTGCGCGTGGCGGAGCAGACGAAAAATGCGGCGGCGATTGCCGATTTCCTGGCGGAACATCCCGCCGTCAGCCGGGTCTATTACCCCGGCCGACCCGACCATCCGCAATATGAGCTGGCCCAGCGCCAGATGAAGGGCGGCAGCACATTGGTGGCGTTTGAGCTGGCGGGCGGCAAGGCGGCGGCGTTCCGGTTTGCCAATGCGCTGGAAATCACCAAAATCTCCAACAATCTGGGCGATGCCAAAAGCCTGATCACCCACCCCGCCACCACCACCCACCAGCGCCTGACGCCGGAAGCGCGGGCGCGGCTGGGAATCAGCGAGGGGATGCTGCGGTTATCGGCAGGGATTGAGGATGTGGCGGATCTGATCGAGGATTTGGCGCAGGCGCTGGCAGGTGTGATGCCGGTGCGGATGGCGGCGGAGTAGGCGGTATGCAGGCGATTTCCGACAGTCAAATCGTTTCGGCGGTTCGGGCAGTGTTGCCGGAAGTGGAGGCAGTATATTTGTATGGTTCGTTTGCAACGGGCGAGCAGAATGACAGCAGCGACCTTGATCTGGCGGTCGCCATGCCCTCCCGCCTGAACCCTCTGCAATTATGGGACGCCAGCAATGCCATGGCTGACAAATTGAACATAGACTTGGACCTGCTGGACCTGAAAGCGGTGGATACGGTGGTCCAGCATCAGGTATTGACGACGGGACGACGGATTTTTGGCGAGGGGCTACTCTTGGACCTGTATGAAACTTATATTCTCAGCGCCATGACTTCGCTGGAAGAATTGCGCGCGCCGCTGATTGCTGACATCCTCCATCGAGGTAGCGTCTATGCCCACTAGTCCGGTCCAAAATGTGATTTTGAACAAGGCAGCAATCATTGAGCGCTGCGTCCGGCGTGCGCGGGAAGAATATGCGGGCGGCGGTGCGGAATTTGAGAGCAGTTATAGTCGCCAGGATGCTGCCGTCGTCAACGTGATGAGGGCATGCGAGGCCTGCATTGACATCGGGCAGGTAATAATCCGGGCCGAAAAGCTCGGGCTAAACAAAAGTGCGGGTGAAATATTCGATATGCTGGCCCAAGCAAAAATTATACCCGCAAACCTGTCGAAAGAACTGAAAAATATGGTCGGCTTTCGTAATATCGCGGTTCACCAGTATCAGGAGCTTGATCTGGTTAAGCTGGTGGATGTTTTGAATCGTCGTCTTGATGATTTGCTGGAATTTGTCCGCGTGATTGTACGGCGCGAGGCATAGCCCGCTCACCCAAAAACCCGCCATGCCAGCCACAACCGCGCTCCCGCCGTAACCACACAAACAGCCGCAAACCCTGAGGCCAGTACTGCAAACCCAGCAGGCCAAACACACATCGCGACAAACACCGCAATCGTCTCCGTCCCCTCCGCCAGCCCGGCGGTGAAATACAGCGATTTTTCACCGCGGGCGGCGGTCACCATGCCCCGCTTTTCGGCAAAAATCGCGAATCCAAGAAAGCTGGCACCATTGATATAAAAGGCAAACAGCAGCACAGCGGCGGGCAGGGCGTTGGCTTGCGGATTGGCGAGGGCGAAGGCCAGCGGCCAGACCCCGTAAAAGATGAAATCGCAGACAATGTCGAGATAGCCGCCCCGGTCAGTCGCCTTTGTTGCCCGCGCCAGCGCCCCGTCCAGCCCGTCACACAGCCGCGACAGCGCCAGCCCGGCCAAAGCCCAGCCGGGCAGCCCGCCCGCCACCAGTGCGGCCCCGGTAAGGCCAAAGCCAAGCCCCGCCAGCGTCATCGCATCGGCACTCACCCGACCTGCCAGACGGTGCGCCACAGCCGCCAGCGGTGGATCAATCCAGCGGCGCATCAATCCATCGAGCACATCAGATTCTTTCAAAATTCGCGCCGAAAACGCTCGACGCGGGCCGTTATTTTGGCCAAACTCTGCCACATGTATACCGCTGTCACACGTAACATCCAGGTGACCGTCCTCCCGCAATTCGTGCCCGAGCGCTCGAATGCGGACGAGGGCGAGTTTTTCTGGACCTACACGGTCGAAATCGCCAATATGAGCGAGGAAATCGTGCAGCTGACCTCGCGCTACTGGCGCATCACCGATGGCAATGGCCGCACCGAGGAAGTGCGCGGCCCCGGCGTGGTCGGCGATCAGCCGGTTCTGAAGCCCGGCGAATCCTTCCGCTACACCTCCGGCTGCGGCCTGCGCACCGCTTCGGGCATCATGGTTGGCTATTATCGCATGGTGACGCAACAGGGCGGGGCCTTCAATATTGAAATACCGGCGTTCTCGCTCGACAGTCCGGTGCAGAAACGGGTGCTGAATTGAGCGCGGCCACTTTGGCCCGTGCGCTGGACCTGATGCAGCGCCTCATCGCCTTTGATACCGAGAGCAGCAAGTCCAATCTGCCGCTGATTGAGTTTGTTGAGGATTATCTGCGCCGCCTTGGCATCGACAGCTTGCGCGTGCCCAATGCGGCGGGTGACAAGGCCGCCCTGTTTGCCACCATTGGCCCTCTGGCAGACGGCGGCGTGGTGCTTTCGGGCCATACCGATGTGGTGCCGGTGGCGGGCCAGCCCTGGACCTCTGACCCGTTCAAACTGCGCCGCGCCGGGGACCAGTTTTTTGGGCGCGGCACCTGTGACATGAAGGGGTTTGCCGCGCTGGCTTTGGCCATGGTGCCCGAATTCCAGGCGGCCCAATTGCGCCACCCCGTCCACCTCCTGCTGAGCTATGACGAGGAAACCACCTGTCTGGGCCCGGTGGATATTATCGCCCGCTTCGGCCACAGCCTGCCGTGCCCCGGCGCGGTGATTGTCGGCGAGCCGACGATGATGCAGGTGGCCGACAGCCACAAGAGCATTGCCACCTACATCACCACTGTCCACGGCCACGAGGCGCATTCGGCAAAACCGGCGCTTGGGGCCAATGCCATTGAATTTGCCTGTGAGCTGGTGGGGGAACTCTACCGGCTGCACGGCGAACTTGGCGAAATTGGCGATGCGTTCGCAAGGTTTGATCCACCCCAATCCACTTTGCATGTTGGCACCATTGCCGGGGGCACGGCGCGGAATATTCTGGCGCGGCAATGCGCCTTCCACTGGGAGTTTCGTGGCCTGCCCGGCGTGGCGCAGGACTGGGCCTATACCCGGGTTCAGGATTATTGCGACCGGGTGGTCATGCCAAAATTGACCCGTCATGCGCCCGATGCCTATGTGGACACGCTGGTGGAAATCGAGATTCCGGGCCTCGCTCCCAACCCCGGAAGTTATGCCGAAACCCTCGCCTTCAAGCTCAGCCGCACCAATTGCGCCATAGCCGTGGCCTTCGCCAGCGAAGCCGGGCGGTTTCAGGCGGGGGGTATCCCCACAATAGTGTGCGGGCCAGGCAGCATTGACCAGGCGCACCAGCCGGATGAATATATTGATCTGGCCCAGCTGGAAGCGGGGCTGGAGTTTTTGCGGCGGCTGGCGATGGAATTGGGGTAGGGCCAGCCTGCGCCCTTCCAGCGCGCCTTCGTGTCCTTCGTGGTTCAACATTGGCCCGCAGTTGAAACCCGCGGTCCCAGGGGCAAAATAATCTCCCTTTGCCGTGAAACACCCTTGCTCTACCCGTGAAACAGGTATATCCGTCCAATTAGGATCAATTTCCTCAAAACGTGGATATGTCGCCATGCTGTCTCACGCCCAGGTCTGGACTGCGATTGATGCTCTGGCGGCGCGGTTTGGCATGTCGGCTTCCGGGCTGGCGAAGAAGTCGGGGCTGGATGCTACCACCTTCAACAAGTCCAAGCGCCAGATGCCGGACGGGCGCAACCGCTGGCCCTCGACCGAATCGCTGGCGAAAATCCTTGATGCCACCGGCGCGACGCTGGACGAATTTTTGGGGTCTGTCTCCCATGCCGGCGGCCCGCGCCGCACCCGCCTCCCGCTCATCGGCTTTGCCCAGGCCGGCGCGGGCGGCTTTTTTGACGATGGCGGTTTTCCCGCCGGAACGGGCTGGGACGAGGTGGATTTTCCCGCCGGCACCAGCCAGCATTCCTATGCGCTGGAGATTGCAGGCGATTCGATGCAGCCGCTGTACCGCGATGGCGATGTGGTGATTGTCGCGCCCGATGCACCGGTGCGGCGCGGCGACCGGGTGGTGGTCAAGACCACGGAGGGCGAAGTGCTGGCCAAGGAACTGAAGCGCCAGACCGCCAGGCACATCGAGCTGAAATCCCTCAACCCCGCCCATGAAGACCGCACCTTCGACACCAAGCAGATTGCGTGGATGGCGCGCATCATGTGGTCGAGCCAGTAAACAGCGGCCACAGCCAGCTTGCCACAATTGAAGCGGCGGGAAGGGCGCACTGGAACGGCGCGGTTCGGGTTTCGCCACTTCCCCTGCACGGTTCCGGCAAATAGCATCATGACCTGGCGCGGCCTGCCATAAACGCCGCGTGGTCGGCCACCAGTGCGCCGGACAGGGCGCTGGCGATCAGCGCCCGCGTTTCGGCATTGCCATAAAGCGCGGCAAACGAGCCAAAGCGCGGGCCGCGGCTTTCGCCCAGCAGCACATTGTAGAGCATGTTGAACCAGTCATTCGACACGCCGGGCCGCTCTGGCGTCGCGCCCTTGGCTTTCATGTCCTGATAGCGCGGGATGGGCCGGGCCAGATCATAGAGGCCGCTTTGGATATTCTCGGCACTGGCGCCGGCGGGCAGGGCGGCCAGCAGGGCGGACAGTTTTGCCAAGGCATCGGCCTCCACCTCGTCGGGCAAACGGTAATTTTTGTCGAGCCGCTGCCGGTCACGGAAATAGCGCACAGCATAGTTCACCATTTTATCAAGGCGCGGATAGTTTTCCGGCGACACGCCGGGAGCATAGCGCTTGAGGAAACCCCACAGAACCGCCGGGTCTTCGCTGTTGGCCACCGCCGCCAGGTTGAGCAGCATGCCAAACGAAATCGCCGTGCCGTGGGTGGCACCGCCCAGCATTTCGGCCGCAGGCGGGTGCCCGCCATGGATATGCCAGGCCGGATTGCCGACCTGCTCGCGTGCCGCCTGCCTCGGATAAGCTTCGAGAAACTTCAGATATTCATCCACATTGTGCGGAATCACGTCAAAATGCAGCCTTTTAGCCGCAGAGGGCTTTTGATACATGAACAGCGACAGGCTCTCGGGGCTGGCATAGGTCAGCCATTCGTCAATCGAAATGCCATTGCCTTTCGACTTCGAAATCTTCTGCCCCTTCTCGTCGAGGAACAATTCATAATTGAACCCTTCCGGCGGCTGCGAGCCGAGTGCGCGGGTGATTTGGCCGGACAGCTTGACCGAATCGATCAAATCCTTGCCCGCCATTTCATAATCCACCTGCAGCGCGTGCCAGCGCATCGCCCAGTCCGGCTTCCATTGCAGCTTGCAATGGCCCCCTGTGACGGGGGTCTCAAATTTCTGGTTATTCTCCGGGTCGCGCCAGGTGATGGTGCCCGCCTTGGCATCATGCGCCTCCAGCCCCACCTGCATCACAATCCCGGTCTTGGGATGAATGGGCAAAAACGGCGAATAGCTCGCCGCCCTCTCGGCCCGGAACGAGGGCAGCATGATCGCCATGATCGCGTCATAGCGCTCCAGCATCCGGATCAGGGCCGCATCAAACCGACCGGACTGGTAATATTGCGTTGAGGAGGCAAACTCGTACTCAAAGCCAAACGCATCCAGAAACGCCTTCAGCCGGGCATTATTATGCGCGCCAAAGCTGTCATGCGTGCCAAACGGGTCGGGCACTTGCGTCAGCGGCTTGCCGAGGTGGCGGGCCAGCATGTCCTTGTTGGGCACATTGTCGGGCACCTTGCGCAGGCCGTCCATGTCGTCGGAGAAGGCGAGCAGCCGCGTCTTGATCTGGCCGCCAGTCAGAGTCTCAAAGGCATGGCGCACCATGCTGGTGCGCGACACCTCGCCAAACGTGCCGATATGCGGCAGGCCCGACGGGCCGTAGCCGGTTTCAAACAACACATCCTTCTGCCCGGTGCGCTGGATGCGCGACAGGATTTTCCGGGCCTCCTCAAACGGCCAGGCGGCGGATACGCGCGCGGCCTCCAGCAATTCCGGCGTAATGGCGGGGTGCGTAGGGGTCGCAGACATAAATATACCTGGGGCGTTGAACGGGGAGGCGGCACCATAGGAATCGCGTCCCCCCGCGTCAATCCATCCTTGCAGGCCTGCCCCAGCGGGGCGCGCTGTGGACAAGGTGGTCTTTGCGCCAAATCCACGCCAAAGGTAGCGGAAACCGGTTGGCTTTAACCAGTTGTTCGTCTACCATCGTTTCATCCGCCAGTTGCGGCATTATGATTTTCCGGGGGGAATTTGGTGCGAATATTAGCAATTTTGGCGTTGGCGCTTTCAACAGCTGGCTGCGCAACCATTGTGCGCGGCACAACCGAGCAGATCACCGTCACGACCGAGCCGACGGGTGCACGGGTGTCCACCTCGCTGGCGCATGCCTGCGTCTCGCCCTGCACCTTTACGGTTGCCCATGATGTGGCCGCGGCTGGTCTCGCGGAAACGGGCGACGCCGCACTCATAGGCGATACCCTTCTCGCGGGCCTGTTCCTCGCTGATCCCGATCA
>JAYVYA010000152.1:0-2765 GCA_043784745.1 Hyphomicrobiales bacterium | reverse complement strand
CTCCAGCCAGGCGCGGGGAATGTCAAAGGTGGCAAAGCCCATGGCGACAAAGGCTGAATCCCAGTTCCACTGGAACGGATAAACCTTGGCATTCGGCACGGTATAGCCACCGCGATCATTTCCAACCAGCGTTTCGCGGGCCAGCCGGTTGAGATCATTGGTTGAAACAGAGGTCAATGCGCCGCTCCCACGGCTTTGCCAGAGGCGGAAGAAAACCAGCTGGCACTGGCCGGATCAATCGCAATGCCAGCCATGTCGCCGGCCCTCAGCAGCGTTTTGGCTGGCGCTACAATCCGTACTGGCCCGACGGCCTCGGCCCCAGGCACATGGCCCGTCAGCAGCATATGCGACCCCATCGGTTCAACTACGCGAACCCGGAAGCCCAACCCCTCGCCAAATGGACGCAGGCTGGCATCCTCGCCACGAAACCCGACGAGGTCAGCCTCAGTTGACGGTGGCGCAAGGCTGAGCGCCAAAAGTCCGGCCCGGATCGGTGCCGACGCGAGGCTAATGAAATTCATCGGCGGCGAGCCGACAAAGCCGCCAACAAACCGCGTCGCCGGATGCGCATAGATATTGGCAGGCGTATCGATCTGCACGATTTTGCCGCCATGCATCAGGGCAATCCGGTCAGCCAAGCCCATCGCCTCGGTCTGGTCATGGGTGACATAGACCGTTGTCGTGCCTGCCTCTTGCAGCACGGTTTTCAGTTCCGCCCGCATGTCCAGCCGCAGCAGCGCGTCGAGGTTGGACAAGGGTTCGTCCATCAACAGCACCGCCGGTTCCACCGCTAGAGCCCGCGCTACGGCGACGCGCTGCCTTTGCCCGCCCGACAGTTTGGCCGGATAGCGCTGCAGATATGGCTCAATATGCAGCAGCGCCGCCACCTTGTTGACCCGCGACTTGACCAGCGCTTCGGTCGCCTTTTGCAGGCGCAAGCCAAAAGCGACATTCTCAAACACATTCATGTGCGGAAACACCGCATAATTCTGGAAAACCATGGCGATGCCGCGCTGCGCCGGTTTTAAGGCGCTGACATCGCGCTCGCCGATATGGATGGTGCCTGAACTCTGGCTTTCCAGCCCCGCGATGATGCGCAGCAAGGTCGTTTTGCCACAGCCGGAAGGGCCGAGCAGCGCGATGAATTCGCCGTCGGCAATGGTGAGAGAAATCTCTTCCAGCGCCCGCACGGTGCCAAACAGCTTGGCTATCTTGTCTATGATGATACCGGACATGGCTTGCACTCCGTCTATTTGCTGGAAACGCCCCAGAGCGCAAACAAATATCTGCGCACGGCGAAGATGAAGAGGACGCTGGGGACGATGAGGATAAAGCCCCCGGCGAAGCGGTATTGCAGCGGTGATTCGGAAAGTACCGTCAGCAGGTAGGCTGTCAGCGTCCGGTTGCGCACCGTCAGCACGGAGGCGGCAAACACCTCGTTCCACGATATCACAAAGGCGAAAATCGCCGCCGCCACCATGCCTGGCAAGGCCAGCGGCAGCACCACGCGGTGGAAGGCTGCCCAGCGCGAGCAGCCAAACACCCAAGCTGCCTCCTCCAGCTCACGCGGAATACCCTGAAACAGCGAGGCGGTGATGAGCACGGCAAAGGGCAGGGCCAGCGCCGTATGCACCAGCGCCACGCCGAGCGAGGTGTCGTAGAGGCCGAGCCGCAGGAAAATTACAGTCAGCGGCAACGCTAAAATGGCGAGCGGAAAAGCGCGGGTTAGCAGCAGCATCAGCCGATACGTATCTGCGCCCTTGAAGTTGAAGCGGGCCAGTGCATAGCCTGCCGGTGCGCCGAGCAATATCGCAAACAGCATGGTGAGGCTTGCGACCACGAACGAATTAATCGCCGCTTGAAACACGCCCTCGACCTTGAGAAAGGCCAGCATGGCTTCCATTGAGGCATTTTCCGGCAGGAATGGTTTTGGCCATTTGAACACGCCCGCCTTGCCGCCAAACGCCCCAAGCGCAATCAGGTAAATGGGCACCAGCACCCACGCGCACAGCGCCAGGGTTGAAGCCACGTAGAGATAGCGGCGGGCGGTTTTCATGGCTGCGTCTCCGGGTTGACCCTCAGCGCACGCAGGTAAAACAGGGTGGCAGCCAGCGATATCAACATGATCAGCACGGCATAGGCGGCGGCGACGCCGTAATTCTGGTTCTCATTCTGCCAGACGAAGGCCTCGCCGGTAATGACCGGGAAATTTCGCCCGCCAATGGCATAGACCACCGCGAACACCTCAAATGCCAGCACGGTGCGCAAAATCAGCGCCGATTGCAGGCTGGGTTTCAGCAGCGGCAGGGTAATGCGGGTGAACTTGGCCCAGGGCGAAGCGCCGAAAATATCGGCGGCTTCGCCAAATTCTTTCGGGATCAACTGGATACCGCCAACGAGGATCACCAGCACAATTGCCGTGGCGCGCCAGATTTCGGCCAGCACAATGGCGATGAACAAAGTGCCCGGTGTCTCGCCATTGAGCCAGGCGGTGGGGCCGCTGATGATCCCCATGTGGAAAAGCGCCGAGTTGAGATAGCCGGAGTTTTGCATGATTGCCAGCCAGACCAACCCCGCTGCCAGATCCGACACGCCCAGCGGGATCGTCCATATCCACAAGACCAGATCACGCCCCACCGTCATTTTTTGCAGCATCATCCCCATCATCAGGGCCAGTGCCACTTGCAACGGGATGACGGCCAGCACCAGCAGGAAGGTATTGCGGATGGCCGAGCCGAAGTTGAGATCACCGGTCATTTTGGAGT
>JAYVYA010000151.1:0-6181 GCA_043784745.1 Hyphomicrobiales bacterium | reverse complement strand
GGCTGGTCCGATCCGGAATTTGACGCCTATGCGGCCCGCCATTATCCCGCCTACTGGCTCAAGGTTGATCTGGCCCGCCGCGTCAAACACGCGCAATTGCTGCATTTGACGGAAGTGGAAATCCGCTCGCTGGCCACCGAAACCGCCACCGACGCCTTTCGCGGCGTGACGGAACTGACTGTAGTGGCGCCCGACCATCCGCGGTTGCTGTCGGTGATCGCCGGTGCCTGCGCCGCCTCCGGGGCCAATATTGTCGATGCCCAAATTTTCACCACCACCGATGGACTGGCGCTGGACACCATTTTCATCTCCCGCGCCTTTGACCGGGATGAAGATGAATTGCGCCGGGCCGCCAGGGTGGCGCAAACCATCGAGAAGGCCCTGCGCGGCGAGATCCGGCTGGGGCCGCTGGTTGCGGCCAAAGGCAGCGGCGACAAGGTGCGCGACAAGACATTCAGCATTGCCCCCGATGTCCTGATCGACAACAGCCTTTCGGGCCGCCAGACGGTGATTGAAGTGTCCGGTCTGGACAGGCCGGGGTTGCTCTACGACCTCACCAACGCCATTTCGCGGCTGAACCTGAACATTGCCTCCTCGCATATTGTCACGTTTGGTGAAAAAGCGGTGGATTCGTTCTATGTCACCGACCTGACAGGAGCGAAGGTGACCAACCCGGCGCGGCAGGCCACCATCAGGCGGCAATTGCTTGAGATATTCAGTGCTTGATTTTTGGCGGCTCCGCCATGATATCGGGATAACAGACTTTACCTGCAAAGCGGATGACCATGAACCAGAACAACCCTGCCGAAAACACCGGAGAAGAGTTCGCGACCGAAGCGGCGGCACCGGTCGGGCCCGATCCCTTCGAGGTTTTACAAAACCTGCAAGAAGAGAACGCGGCCCTGAAGGACCGTGTGCTGCGCACCCTGGCCGAAATGGAAAACATGCGCCGCCGCACCGACAAGGAAGTGGCCGATGCCAAATCCTACGGCGTCACCTCCTTTGCGCGCGACATGCTGCCCTTCGCTGACAATCTGCACCGCGCCCTTGCCAATGTGCCAGAAGCGGTGCGCGAGTCTGCGGACGGCACGTTGCAGACATTCATTCAGGGGGTCGAACTGACCGAACGCGATTTCCACTCCCGCCTCGCCCGCCACGGCGTGCGAAAGATTGAACCGGACGGCCAGAAGTTTGACCCCAACCTGCATGAAGCGCTGTTTGAGGTGCCCGATCAGAGCGTGCCCCATGGCACGGTGCAGCAGGTTGTGGAACACGGCTTCACCATTGGCGAGCGCGTGCTGCGCCCCGCCAAGGTCGGCATTTCACGCGGCGGCCCCAAGGGCGGTGCGTAACTGCGCCCCCGATTGCGGTACGGGCACGCGAAAAACGCGCGGGGGCAGCTTCAGTTTACCCGCCGAAGCGTCAGGTTGATTCGCCCGCCGCCCGCCAGCAGCGTCGAAGTGCCCGGCATGATCCGGTCCACCCCGTGAAACGCCAGCCGCGCCGGGCCGCCGAGCACGAGGGCATCGCCGGAAGCCAGCCTGAACGAACGCGTCGGCGCATTGCGCTCCTCCCCGCCGACGCGGAACAGGCAAGTGTCACCCAGTGACAGCGAGACCACGGGCGCGGCAAAGTCAGCCTCGTCCCGGTCCTGGTGCAGGCCCATTTTGGCGGATGAATCGTAGAAATTGACGAGGCAGGCCTCGGGTTCCAGCCCATAGCCGCCCAGCTCACGCCACGCCCGCAGCACCATTTCCGGCATGGCGGGCCAAGGCAGGCGGGTTTCCGGGTGCGTAGCCTGATAGCGGTAGCCGCCCGCCGCATCCGAGACCCAGCCCAGCGCCCCACAATTGGTCATCTTGACCGAAAAAGCCTTGCCGGTGCGCGGCATGCGCGGCTGGAACAGCGGCGCGGCCCGAACGATCTCCCGCAATGCATCGCGCAGGACTTCCTGCGCCGGGCGGTCAAGCCAGCCGGAATGCAGGGTAAGGCCGGGGGCGAGTTCGGTCAAAGCGCCTTCCAGAAAAACACCGCCGCACTGGAACGCCCGTCCGGCCATTTGGCAAAATTGGGGATCATTCCGGCCCGCTGGTAGCCCGTTTTGATATACAGCGCCTCGGCCTCGCTGCCCTGGTTGGTGTCCAGCACCAAAAGTGTCAGGCCGCGCTTGCGGGCTTCCGACTCTGCCGCCGCCAGCAATTGCTTCGCCAGGCCGCGTCCGCGCATGGTGCGGTGCACCAGCATTTTCTTGATTTCACCTTTGTGGAACTGGTTGGGCGGATTGGCGAGGCCCAGTTGAACCGTGCCAACCAGCATGCCGTCGGCTATCGCCCCAAAAATCACACCCTGGCGCGCCTTGATCCCGGCCAGGCACCCCTTCCACCAGACCAGCGCGTCGTTGCGGGTGAAAGGCAGCATGAAATGCACCGAAGCGCCGCCGAGCACGCAATCTTCCAGCACACCGGCAAGGTCCTCCTGCCACATGTCCAGTTCTTCGGTAATCAGCTGCCGGACCTCGATCATCCCGCCAGAATCTCTTTGCTCGCCACCGTCGAATCCGCCTTCAGCCGGTAGACCAGGGGCACGCCGGTGGCCAGTTCCATTGAGGGGATGGTGTCGGGCGTCAGCCCGTCCAGCACCATCACCAAAGCCCGCAGCGAATTGCCGTGAGCGGCGACGACGACGCGCTGGCCTGAAAGCACTGCTGGGAGAATGTGCTGGCAATAATACGGCAGCACGCGGGCCACCGTATCTTTCAGGCTTTCGCCGCCGGGGGGTGCGATATCGTAGGAGCGGCGCCAGAGGTGCACCTGCTCCTCGCCCCATTTTTTGCGCGCATCATCCTTGTTGAGGCCGGAGAGGTCGCCGTAATCGCGCTCGTTCAGCGCCTGGTCGCGAATGGTTTTCAGGCCGGGCTGGCCCAGTTCTTCCAGCAGCAGGCGCAGCGTGTGCTGGGCGCGGCTAAGGCTGGAGGTGAAGGCAACGTCAAAGCCAAGGCCTTTGGCCTTGAGTTGAGTGCCGGCATGTCGCGCCTCGGTAATGCCCAGCGGGGTCAAATCCGGGTCTTTCCAGCCAGTGAACAGATTTTTCAGGTTCCAGTCACTTTGACCATGGCGCACGAGGACGAGCAGGCGGTTCATTTTTGGCTCCGGTCAATGTTGGCAAATCAAGGTTCAGGATAGGAATTCAAACAAAATCATCGTTGGCGGTATCGGAACAAAGATAGCAAGAGCCGGCAAAAGGCAACCAAAAGGTCCCCGTGCCCAGCAAGCCATTCGCTCCTTCAGAGATACGCAGGGAGGGGTTTCAGGCTCAATTTCGCCTTTTGGCTCGCCAGATGCTTCCCTCACTCCTCCCCCAGCCCCAATACATCCATCATGCTGTATTGCCCCGGCTTCTGGCCCCGGCCCCACAGGGCGGCGCGCACCGCACCGCTGGCAAACAGGCCGCGGTCCTCGGCGACATGGCGCAATTCGATCCGCTCGCCCGTGCCGGCGAAAATCACCGTATGGTCACCGATCACGCTGCCGCCGCGCAGGGTGGCAAAGCCGACATCACCACTCTTGCGGGCACCGGGATGGCCGTCGCGGGCGCGGACGGAATGTTTGGCAAGCTCAATCCCCCGCCCTTTGGCCACCGCCTCGCCCAGCATCAGCGCGGTGCCGGAGGGCGCGTCAACCTTCATCCTGTGGTGCATTTCCAGAATTTCGGCATCAAAATCCGGCCCCAGAGCTTTCGCCACTTTAGCGACAATTGCCGCCAGCAGGTTCACCCCAAGACTCATGTTGCCCGAGCGGACAATTACCGCATGGCGGGCGGCGGCCTTCAGTTTGGCCAGATCGCCGGCCGACAGGCCCGTGGTGCCCACCACATGGACAATGCGGGTTTGGGCGGCGAGGGCGGCGAACTCGACGGTTGCGGCCGGCACGGAAAAATCAATCAGCCCGTCGGCATCCACCAGCGCTTTCAGCGGATCATCGCTGATCACCACGCCCATGTTGCCGCAGCCGGCCAGCAAACCGGCATCCTGTCCCAATGCAATCGATCCCATGATTTCCAGCGCGCCAACCAGCCTGGCTCCCCTGGTTTCGTGGATCATCTTGACGAGGGTGCGCCCCATGCGCCCGGAGGCACCGGTCACAACTAGCCGCATCTCGTTCATGGCGCTGCCCCTGGATCGGAAAATCTCAGATGAACCTATAGCGGTGCAGCGCCATTTTTCAAATGCTGCGGAAGGCGCTCGCTTTACCGCAAGGTGATTTTGTCCGGCACCAGCGCTGGATCATGCGCAATGTGGTTCTGGTCGCCGGCGATAAACTGGGGGGAGTGGGTGCCGGCGGGCAAGGTCAAGTCGCTCTGCGTCTGCCCGCCGCCGAAATGGCGGAAATGGTCCTCGGCTAGCATCGGCTCGCTCATCGCCGCCCTCCTCGGCCCCACCGCCCCATGAACCGGGCCGCCAAGGCTGGCCCCGTCAGCCGGAGCAAGAAAATGAACTTTTGTTGTCTCTGGCCGGTGCGGCCCGGCAGTGGCGGGCAGGGCGGCGAGGGTGAGAAACAGGGTTGTGGCATATATTGGCACGTGCATGAATTTTCCTTTGTGTCATGGTTGAAGCCAGTGCCAATATCACCGGTTTAAAACCAGAATAGGGCAGGTCGGCCCAGGGACCGCAAGTTTTCAAACACCAGTGCAGCGCGCATCGCGTGCAGGACAATCAACATTTTTGAAACGGAAAAAGCGCATGGGAGACGCGCGGTCCCCAAGCCAGCCCCTAATCCACCTTCTCCTGCGGATAGACGCCCCATAAATTGCCCTGCTGGATAAAGCCGTCAAACCCCTCGCCGCGAATCCGGCACCATGCCCCATCACAACCGCGCACATTGCCGATAACCGAGGGTTGCAGCAGCGCCGTCACGTCCGACTTTTCGTCGGCCCTGGCAAAGAGCTTCATCGTCTCGCCCTTTTTCCACGGCGCCACCAACGCGGTGCGCCGCCCGGACAAAAGCGAGTGCAGCACCCAGCCCTCCGCCCCCTCTGAATCGCGGATGCGGTACCAGGTTTCGGCCTCGGCGGTGATTTCTACCGGCAAGCCGGCGCGCTGGAACACCCACGCGGTGCGGTGGCCCTTGGTTGGCCCCTCGCGCAGGTTCACATGGTCGGATTTCAGGCTGACATAGCGCGGGACCGGCAGGCCGGAGGCCTTGCCAATCGTCTGCGCCGCCGCCGGAATCGCCCATTGGGAAACCAGCAGCAGTGCCAGGGCAGTCAAGCGTGCCTTCATGGCCGGTCCTTGCAATGCATCATTACCCTGTCCTTGTCTTTGGGTTTCCATCTGCTAGACAGGCAGAACGGGAAGGTTGCCATCCGGCACGTCCCATGTCACCCCGGTTTGGTTAAAACGGGGTGAAAGCCGCACACTTTTGGGATGGTCAGACCATGGTCCGCAAGAAACCGCTTGTCATCATCACGCGCAAACTTCCCGATGTGGTGGAGACGCGGATGCGCGAGCTGTTTGATGCCCGCCTCAATGTGGATGACAAGCCGATGTCCCATGCCGAACTGGCGCAGGCGATGCGCGAGGCCGATGTGCTGGTGCCCACCGTAACCGACCGGATTGATGCCGGGCTGGTGGCGCAAGCCGGCGAACAAATGAAGCTGATCGCCAATTTCGGCAATGGCGTCGACAATATCGATGTGGTTTCGGCGCTGCGCCGTGGCATCACCGTCACCAACACGCCCGGCGTGCTGACGGAAGATACGGCTGACATGACGATGGGGCTGATCCTCTCCGTCTCCCGCCGCATTGCCGAGGGCGCGCAGGTCATCCCCTCCGGCGGATGGAGCGGCTGGTCCCCCACCTGGATGCTGGGCCGCCGCATCACCGGCAAGCGGCTGGGCATTGTCGGCATGGGCCGCATTGGCCAGGCCGTCGCGCGCCGTGCCAGGGCCTTTGGCTTGTCTGTCCACTACCATAACCGCCGCCGGGTGGCTGCGGTGGTCGAGGCGGAACTGGAGGCGACCTATTGGGATTCGCTCGACCAGATGCTGGCGCGGATGGACATTGTCTCGGTCAATTGCCCGCACACGCCCGCCACCTACCATTTGCTGTCAGCCCGGCGGCTGAAATATTTGCGCCCGCATGCCGTTGTGGTCAATACGGCGCGCGGGGAAATCATTGATGAGA
>JAYVYA010000150.1:0-1899 GCA_043784745.1 Hyphomicrobiales bacterium | reverse complement strand
TTTGTCCTGGCATTGTTTGCCATCACCCGGCCCGCTGCGGCCGCCGTCAGCATCAACATCAACCTTTCCAGCCAGACGATGCAGGTTACCTCCGGCGATGGCCAGTCTTATTCATGGCCAATTTCCTCTGCCCGCGCCGGATATACAACGCCGCGCGGCCATTATCGGGCGCAGCGGCTGGAGGCGATGCACTATTCACGCAAATATCACATGTCGCCGATGCCGCACTCGATTTTCTTTCGCGGCGGCTATGCCATTCATGGCACGGGCGCGGTCGGCCAGTTGGGTCGTCCGGCGTCGCATGGATGCGTCCGCCTCTCGCCCGGCCATGCCGCCCAGCTCTATGCCATGGTGAGGCAGCAGGGTGCCAGCATCCAGATCAATGGTGCACCGCCGCGTTCGACCATGTTTGCCGAAGCGCGCGGCAAGCACAAACGGACGCATTATGCCGCCGCTGGCAAGCGCCACCATGGCAAGGCCTATGCCTCCAGCGGGCATCGCCACAAGACGCAGTACGCAGCCAACCATCGCGGCCACCGCCACACCGCTCTGGCCTATGCCCCGGCGCGTCACCGCCACACAACGCCGGTCAAGACATGGCAGGCAAACCCCGCCAACTGGTTTAGCCGCTAGTCCGGAAAAACAACCGTCTTCTTGCCGTTGAGCATGACGCGGTCTTCCAAATGGTGGCGCAGCGCGCGCGCCAGCACGCGGCGCTCAATATCCCGGCCCTTGCGGACGAGATCATCGGGGGTGTCCCGGTGGCTGATGCGCTCGACGTCCTGCTCGATGATCGGGCCTTCATCGAGGTCGGCTGTGACATAATGAGCCGTGGCACCGATCAGTTTGACGCCGCGCTCATGGGCCTGATGATAAGGTTTTGCCCCCTTGAAACCGGGCAGGAACGAATGGTGGATGTTGATGCAGCGACCGTGCAGCTTGGCTGACAGCCCGTCTGACAGCACCTGCATGTAGCGGGCGAGCACGATGACATCGACATGGGCCGCGCGGATGACCTCCCAAAGCTGGGTTTCCTGTTCCAGCTTGGTCTGCTTGCTGACGGGGAGATAGTGGAAGGGCGCGTCGCCAAGGTCGAGACGGGCATAGGTTGCGCGCGGGTGATTGGAAATGATGCCCGCCAGTTCCATGTCAAATTCGCCAATGCGCCAGCGGTAGAGGATATCGGCGAGGCAATGGTCGAATTTTGACACCAGCAACATCACCCGTTTTGTTTGGGAGCGCAGGCGCAGGGTAAATTGCATGGCAAAGGTCGTTGCCTTTTCGGCAATATCCTTGTGCAATTGGGCGAAATCACCTCCCCCTTCAAACACCACGCGCATGAAGAATTTGCCGGTCTCCGAATCGTCGAACTGCTGGGCATCGACAATATTGCAACCATGCTCGAACAGCAGGCTGGAGACGGCGGCGACAATGCCAGGGCGGTCGGGGCAGGACAGGGCGAGAATCGACTGGGTTGGAGACATGGGCGGACAGGCTTTCCGAGACTGGAGACCCGCTCTGTATCAGTCCAAATAGGGGAATGAAATAGCGGGTGTGACTTGCCGGCCTGGTGCCAATTTGGCATAGGGAGGGCTTTGTGGACAAAGCTCGGGAGTTTCGTTTGCAATGCCCTCCTCTCGCCCCCAGACTATGGGGTAAAATAGCGCTGGTCACCGGAGTGTCGCCATATGAAGCCCGTGGCACCGGTAACCAGAATCCGTTGGCGGGCAGGCGGGTCGATTGCCAATGATGGGGCATCGGGCCCCGTCAACCGCCCGGCCCGAAAGAACGCCAGCCAGTCCCGCACACCGAACAAGGCCACGGAAAAGGCCGAAACCGCCGTCACGACGTTCCATGCAAATCGACGGATAGTCGAGTGTCCTGTTGACGTCAGGGCCT
>JAYVYA010000149.1:0-1735 GCA_043784745.1 Hyphomicrobiales bacterium | reverse complement strand
AAGGCACGGAAAATCAGGGCGACGATCAGGATCCAGAACGCCAGCTGCCCCGGCGAGCGCGACAGGGCATAGCCCGCCAGCGTGCCCACAGTCAGCGAGATGGACACCACGCCAAAGGTGACAATGACGGAATTCAGGAATTGCTTGTAAAAAGCATGCTTGACCCAGACCGCCTGATAATGCTCGGCGGTAAAGCCGATGAACGGGCGGGCGAGAATGTCGAGCAGCGGAATGTGCAGGAAAATGGCTTCGAGGAAGCGGACCAAGGCCGGAAACAGCCAGATACTGGCGGCCAGCAACGCCAGATATCCCAGCCCCGCCACCAGACCGCCCAGCCAGGGCCGCTGCGGGGCCACAAAGGCCGCCGCACGGACCCCGTGACTGGAAGGCAGGAGGATGGCAGCGGCAAAGGCGGCAATGCCCATGGCCCCGCCCAGCGCCGAAATCCCGCCAATCCGCTCGCGCGTCACATCGCCAAACAGCACCTGCCATGGGTTGGATGAAAAGGCATCCAGCGGCAACTTGAAGGACATGACGATAATCCACACAAACGGAAACGCCGCCAGCAGGAGCCAGACGCCGAGGAACAGCGTGGTCAGAAGGTTCAGCGTCCACGGGGTTCGCAGGGCGCGGGCAGGGCTCATCTCACCCTGCCCTTCTGTGGTCGCGCCAGGTATGCAGCAGCAGCGGCACCAGCAGGATGACGATGCCGATCATCGTCAGCATCGACGAGGCGGAGGCGCTGGAGATGGCGCGGTTGCCGCTGTTGTCGGGAACCAGGAAATTATAGGTGAGCCATTGCAGGGATATGCGGTGCGCCTCGGAGGAAAAACCGATGACTTCCTCAAACACCCGGTAGGAATCCATCAAGTGGATCAGGGAAACGAAGACAATCAATGGCATCAAATGGGGCAAGATCACGTAGCGCAACCGCTCTGTGCGGGAGGCACCATCGACAATGGCGGATTCCAGCGTGTCCTGGTTGAGCGTTTGCAAGCCCGCGTAAAAGATCACAAAAGCAAAGGGCGTGACGTGCAGCACGCCATAGAACAGCATCAGCAGTTCAATCGACCAACCCTCGGCAAAAATCGATATCTTGCGGTCCAGCAGGGATTGCAGCCCGGCGGTGAGAATGCCGTCGCCGGCAAACAGCCAGCGCACCGACAGCGCACCAATGACCGGGGTGACAACAAACGGTAACAGCGAAATGAAAATAATGCCGCCGCGCAGGCTTTTCAGCGTGGCGTTGACGGCCAGCGCCAGCGCCAGCGCCATCACCAGCATCAAGGGCAGGGTGACAAAGGTGAAGGTCAGGGTAAATCGCAGCGCGCGGTAAAAATCCACCTTCAGCACATCGCCAAACCCGCCCCCGCCCGGCGCGAAAGCGGCGCTGACCGCTTCTGGTTTCAGCAGGCTTTTGTAAACGTCCCACCCGGCGAACAACGTTTCCGTCAGCGGCAGGCCGGCAGGCCCCAGCACGGCGCGGGTTTTCAACTCTTCCGTGCAGGTCTGCGCGATAAAGCCCGGCGTGCAGGTCTCAATTTTCACTTGCTCATATACGTCGCGCGTGACGTAAAAGCTCTGGACCAGAACGCTGGCGAGCGGAAACGCCATGAACAGCAGCATCATCAGTGCGGAGGGCGCGACAAAGGCGAGGAAAGTGCGGTTTTTCATGATTTCACGCTCCCCTCGCCCGGCGCTGCGGCCGGCCGCTGCTACTTCAGCAGGCCTGTTT
>JAYVYA010000148.1:0-2035 GCA_043784745.1 Hyphomicrobiales bacterium | reverse complement strand
GTCCGTTTGCCGGTCACGCCCGACGAAGTCGGCGGTCTGGCCATGTGCCTGAACGGGGCCGGCGAGTTGCGGACATTGCCAAATTTCTTGGCCCTGGGTGAGCCGCGCCTGTCGGGTATGGACGGTTTCTTTGCCGCCCGGCTGGTGCGCCGGGCCGAACAGAACGGATGATGCCGGCAAGGCACAGCAGCATGGGAACCGCCTCGTTTTGAACCTGTCCGCCCTCTTTCAGCACTGGCGCTTTGCCAGCCTTGTGGCTTCCGCCTGCGCCCAGCGGGCGTGGGCGTGGGCGAGGATGCCATTTTTGATGGCGGGCCAGTGGCTCGGGGCCAGTCCCAGGCGATTGCTGATTGCTCCGCAGGACATTCGCACTGCCGATCCTACGGTGGCGGAAGATATTTATGCCGGGCATTTCGCCTTCAGCGGCCGAATGGTCAACAGCCACGGCGCATCGCCGTTCGAGATTGATCCGCCCTCCCCCGGCTGGGCCCGGGCGCTGTCCGGTTTTGGCTGGCTCCGGCATTTGCGCGCCGCCAATACCGCGCTGGCCAGAGCCAATGCGCAGGCCATCGTTGATGATTTCATCCGGCGTCCCGGCGATGACCATGATTGCGCCGACGAGCCGCGCGTGCTCGCCCGCCGCCTGTTATCCTGGCTCAGCCAGTCGCCAATCATTCTGGAGAATGCCGACCGGGGGTTTTACCAGCGCTTCATGCGCTCGCTCGGGCAGGCGCGGGCAAAGTTGCAGCGGCACTATTGCGCCAGCCTGCACGATGATGCGCGCCTGCTGGCCTCGATCGCGCTGGCGGCGTTGGCGCTCTGTGCGCAGGTGTCCGTGGCGGCACAAAAGCGCGCGACGCGGCGGCTGGCGCGCGAATTGTCCAGCCAGATCCTCGCCGATGGTGGTCACATCAGCCGCAACCCCCGGCTGGTGATGGATTTGCTGCTGGATTTGCTGCCCCTGCGCCAGGCCTATGCAGCGCGCAGCATTCTGGCCCCGCAACCCCTGCTGAATTCCATTGACCGGATGATTCCGATGTTGCGGCTGTTCCGGCATGGCGATGGCACGCTGGCCCTGTTCAACGGCATGGGCTTTACCGCCCCGGATCTGGTCGCCACTGTGCTGGCCTATGACGATGCGCAGGCCCAGCCCGTCACCAATGCCCGCCAGTCCGGCTACCAGCGGCTGGAGGCAGGCACCAGCCTGCTGATCGCCGACATGGGCGCGCCACCCCCGCCCGCTTTTTCGGGCGAGGCCCATGCGGGTTGTCTGGCTTTCGAGTTTTCGAGTGCCGACCAGCGCCTGATCGTCAATTGCGGCGCGCCGGACCCGCAGCGGCTGGAGGCCAGGGAGCTGGCCCGCGCCACCGCCGCCCATTCGACGCTGGTGATCGCCGATACGTCATCCGGGCATATGGCGCGTGACGGGGGGCTGGAGAGCCTCCTGGCAGGACAAATTATTTCTGGTCCCAACCGCGTCACGGTTTCGCGCGGCACCGACGAAAACGGCACCTGGATTGAGGCGGGGCATGACGGCTATGTCGCCAGGTTCAATTTGGTCCACACCCGTCGCCTCGCCCTTTCCGCCGATGGCGGCACCCTGTTCGGGCAGGACCATCTGGTGCAGGCCATAAAAACAGCCGATCCGGCAGCGCTGGCCTTTGTCCTTCGGTTCCATCTGCACCCCAATGTGCGGGCCGAGCCGGGGGAGGCGGCGGGCACTGTGCGGCTTACCCTCGGCAATGGCGAAATCTGGCAATTTGCCGCCCGCACCGCCATCTTGCTGGAAGAGAGCATTTTCTTCGCCGCCGCCCATGGCGCGCGGCCCTGCCAGCAGATGGTCCTGCGGGGCATTGCCGAGGGCGAGGCTGTCGCCAACTGGTCTGTTGTGCGGCTGAAGGCAGGCTTGTGATTTCTCGCGATGTTAGCCAAGCGACTTTTAGAGCCGTTCGCATTCAAGTGGAAGTCAGGGCGGCGAAAGCTGGACCGCGCACTTCCAGTGCGCTGGCGCGGCGGTGGATCGCGCCAAGCGTGG
>JAYVYA010000147.1:0-6092 GCA_043784745.1 Hyphomicrobiales bacterium | reverse complement strand
CCCCCGGCGCGGCGGGGCGGGCGGGGGCTGGGCGGCGCGGCCCTGCGCCCGCTGCCAGCCGGGAGTGGAATAGCTGGAGCCGTAGGTGTTGGTATTGGCAAAGCGCGAGGCCGTATAGCCGCCATAACCCGAACCTTGTGCCGATTCCACCACATCGACATGCTCAGGCGGCAATTCGTCGATGAAGCGCGAGGGCACGGTGGTCTGCCACAGGCCGCGAATGCGGCGGTTGGTGGCAAAATACAGTTTCAGCCGCCGCTTGGCCCGCGTCAGGCCGACATAGGCTAGCCGGCGTTCCTCCTCCAGCCCGGCGCGCCCGCTTTCGTCGAGCGAGCGCTGGTGCGGAAACAGCCCTTCCTCCCAGCCGGGGAGATAGACGGTCTCAAATTCCAGCCCTTTGGCGGCATGCAGCGTCATGATTGACACCCGCTCGCCCTCCTTTGAGTCAGCGGCATCCATTACCAGCGAGATATGTTCGAGGAAGGCGCCCAGATCGGGAAACTCCTCCATCGCCCGCACCAGTTCTTTCAGGTTTTCCAGCCGCCCGGCCGCTTCCGCCGTGCGGTCTTTCTGCCACATGTCGGTATAGCCGGATTCCTCCAGAATCATTTCGGCCAGCTCGTGGTGCGGCTTTACCCCCACCAGTGCGGTCCAGCGGGTAAAATCGCCCAGCAAGGCCCGCAAGGTCTGGCGCTGCTTGGGCTTCAGTTCCTCGGTCTCGATCAGCACCTGCGCCGATTGCATCAGCGGCATCTGCGCCCGGCGGCCATGGTCGTAGAGCAACTGGATCGTCGCATCGCCCAGCCCGCGCTTGGGCACGTTGGCAATGCGCTCAAACGCCAGATCATCGGCAGGTTGCGCGACGCAGCGCAAATAGGCCAGCGCATCGCGGATTTCCGCCCGCTCATAGAAACGCGGACCACCGATGACGCGGTAGGGAATGCCGAGTGTGATGAAGCGCTCCTCGAACTCGCGCATCTGGAACGAGGCGCGCACGAGAATGGCGATATCGTCGAGCGAGGCCCTGGCGCGCTGCTGCTGTTCGATATCCTCGCCGATATTGCGGGCTTCCTCCTCCGAATCCCACACGCCAGTCACGGTGGCCTTGTCACCCTTGGCCCCATCGGTAAACAGGGTTTTGCCAAGGCGGCCCTGATTATGGGCGATGAGATGGGCGGCAGCCCCCAGAATATGGCCGGTGGAGCGGTAATTGCGCTCCAGCCGCACCACGGTGGCACCGGGAAAATCTTTTTCAAATCGCAGGATATTGTCGACCTCGGCCCCGCGCCAGCCATAGATCGACTGGTCATCATCGCCCACACAGCAGATATTGCTGCGCTGGCCCTCGCGCGCCTGGGCCAGCAGGCGCAGCCACATATATTGCACCGTATTGGTGTCCTGATACTCGTCCACCAAAATGTAGCGGAAGCGGCGCTGGAATTGCTCCAGCACCTCCGGGTTCTCGCGGAACAGCCGCACGCATTCCACCAGCAGATCGCCAAAGTCCGCCGCATTGAGGATTTTCAGGCGCTGCTGGTACAGACCGTAGAGCTTGACGCCCTTGCCATTGGCAAAGGCTTCGCCTTCGCCCTTGGGCACTTGCGCCGGGGTCAGCCCCCGGTTTTTCCAGCCGTCAATCTGCATGGCCAGGGCGCGGGCGGTCCAGCGCTTGTCATCAATGTCTTCGGCCTGGATCACCTGTTTCAGCAGGCGTATCTGGTCGTCAGTGTCCAGAATGGTGAAACCGGATTTGAGGCCGACAAGTTCGGCATGGCGGCGCAGGATTTTAGTGGATATTGCGTGGAATGTGCCGAGCCACGGCATGCCCTCGCCCGCCGCACCCGCCAGTGCCGCCACGCGCTCCTTCATCTCGCGTGCCGCCTTGTTGGTGAAGGTGACTACCAGAATCTCGTGCGAGCGCGCCTTGCCGAGCGCCAGAATATGCGCCACCCGCGTCGTCAGCACCCGCGTCTTGCCCGTGCCCGCCCCGGCCAGCACCAGCACCGGGCCGTCCAGCGCCTCGACTCCCGCGCGTTGCTCGGAGTTCAGCCCGCCCAGATAGCGCGCCGGGGCCATGGCCGCGCGGGCGCGGGCGGCCATGCCGTCGGGTGCAGGGGTATAACCGGTATGTTCGGGCGGGTTCAAACGCGGCAGGCTCCGTCGCGACAGCGCGAATCACTCCCGTCAATGTGGGGATCGACAGCGCATATGTCGAATCAAACAACGGCGGCGCGACATTCAGCGCGCGATTCGCCCGACCCCGTCAATAAACTCGAATCCGCCGCCGCTGTTGAGCGTATGCAGCCCCTTGCCTGCCCAGAGCGGGCTGGGGCCAAGCAGGCTCTCGACCTCTTGTTCAAAGGCTTCCGCGTCCAGCCGCACGATCCGGGCAATACCCAAAGCCGCGCCATAACCCGCACGGCAATCCTGCACCGGGCGCAGCAACGCGCCGCCACGCTGGACGATGCGCCCGGCAGGCCGCGCCGAGGCGATATCAATCAGCACGGGATTGGCGCAATGGGGCCGCCACGGCCCCCGGAAATCCTGGGCGGACCACAGGTGCAGCGTATCCGAATAGCTCCCGCCCTCCGTCTGCACACTGGCGAACATCCAGAACTTGCCGCCATGCTCGACCAGTGTCGCATCCCCCGCCACAATTCCCGACACCAGCACGGCTTCGCGCACCCAGCCGCCGGGAAATTTTATGGCGCGGAACAATTCAATCGTGCCCGCGCCCGAGGTTTCCGGGATCATCCACATCTGGCCCTCGCGCTCGAACACGAAGGGATAGGACAGGTGGCAGGGCAGTTCCAGTACCGGCTGTGGGGTGCCGAGCGGGCCGCCGGGGCCAAATTTCACCGCAGAAATGATGCCCTTGCGGGTGGCATAAGGGAATTCTTCAACAAACAGGATGGTCTGGCCCTGATGCTGCACCGGGAAGGGATCGGCGTAAAACCGCTGGCCGTCATCGGGCAAATCGTGCCAGCCGCCCGCCGGATGCTGGCGCAAATCAAAGAGGTCGGGCCCGTCCAGCCTGCGCCAGCCGGTGCGCCAGTGCGGGTTGTGGTAGCGCAGCCGCTCCAGCCGCCGGGTGAGCTTCGCGGCGATCTGGCCAGCGGCTATTGTAACCGGGTTAAGCCGGGGCAGCGGCCAGCCCGTGGCGGCGGCGGAAGGCACCGGCGTTGCCGCCCGCTGGCCCCCGTCCCTCACGGCGCCCAATATCAGCGCCCTGGTCCGCCCCAGGGCATCATCAAAAGCCGCCAGCACCACATCGGGCCGCTCGCTTCCGGGCCGGGCGGAGGTCACGATCCGGTCTCCTTCGGTGAGGGTCACGAACGGAGCCTGCCCGCCCGCCAGTGCGGCGAGCAGGGCGGCTTCACCGGGCGCGCCCGAAAACAGCAGCCGCCACAGGCGCGGGCCATTGGCACGGACATCGCCGCAGAGATCGATTATTAAATCGGGCTGGCCCTTGCCTGCCGGGGCAAACGGGGCCAATTCGCCCGCCTCTGCCGACGCGCAATGGCGCGGTGCCATTTTATGCAGGGCGGCCTCAAACCGGAACAAAATGTCGGTGCTGGCGGGCCACGCGCCCGGCCCGGCTGCTGCATTGGCGCTGGCGCTGATGCCCGGCACGGATGCCAGTGCGTGCAGCAGGCTGATATGCCAGCGCCGCAGGTGCCTGCCATCCAGGCGCACTTGCACATGCATGGGCTTCTCCTCGGTTTGGGTTGACTTTAGCGGCTATCACAAATTTGTGAACAGGAGTGCTGGCGGCTTCCGCCCTTGCAAAACCGCCGCCTGCCTCCCAAATTCCTGTCAGCACGGGCCAACCGGACGTGCCAATCGCGTGCCCGCTGCAACCGGGGCGCTCCCATGTCGCTTCTTGAAGAATATGCACCATGCGTCATTATGATCTCTCCCCACTTTACCGTTCCACCATCGGCTTTGACCGGCTGTTCTCGCTGCTCGACCAGAGCGCGGGCGTCGAAACAGCGCCGGCCTATCCGCCCTACAATATTGAGCGCACCGGCGAAAACGCCTACCGCATCACACTGGCCGTGGCCGGGTTTGCCGAAAGCGACCTGGCGATCGAGACCCGCGATTCGACCCTGTCGATCAAAGGCTCGAAGGAAGCCAAGGTTGATGCTGAAGGCGTTGCGCCGCTGGAAGTGCTGCACCAGGGCATTGCCGCCCGCGCCTTCGAGCGCCGCTTCCAGCTGGCTGACCATGTCAAGGTCACCGGCGCATTGCTGGAGCACGGCCTGCTGCATGTGGAATTGCTGCGCGAAGTGCCGGAAGCCGCCAAACCGCGGCAGATCGCGATTGCCAGCGCCGCCCGCAAGCCGGTGGAAACCATCCAGGCGCGAAAAGCGGCGTAGCCCCACCCGGACCGCGCAAAACTTCCAGTGCGCTCTTGGGGCGCGTATCGGGCAACAGGATTTAACTCACCTTTGGCGGCAAGGGGCGCACTGGAAGTGCGCGGTCCGGGATTTGCCGCAGCCCGGTCCGTGCCAGCAGCTTGCCTTCCCGGTCAAACACGGCGATTTCGAGAGAGATTGCCGTGTTTTTTAACAGGCCAGCGGCTGTGGTCCATGCCGCTTCCGCAACCGGTTCAGCCAGATTCACCCCGGCAGTACTGGCCAGGGCAAAGGCTTCCAGCGCCGAATTGGCCCTGCCTATGGGCCCGGCAACCGGCCCGCCTGCCAGCCCCGCCAGCCAGGCCAGATCGACCTCCCCCCGCCTCGAGTGCAAATCGGCCATGCCCTGGGCCAGCTTGGTCATTTTGGCGAAACCGCCGGCAATGGTGATGTTTTCGACCGGATGCCCGCGCAGATATTTCAGCAGGCCGCCAACAAAATCGCCCATTTCGATCAGGGCAAAATCCGCCATCCCATAGAGCTTCTGCACCGCCTTTTCGGACGTGCTGCCGGTGGCGGCGGCAATGTGGGTGAGCCCCATGGCCCGCGCCACATCGATGCCGCGATGGATGGTGTCGATCCACGCCGCGCAGGAATAGGGCACGACAATCCCGGTCGTGCCCAGAATCGACAGGCCGCCGACAATGCCGAGGCGGCCATTGAGGGTGCGCTGCGCCAGTTTCTCCCCACCGGGAATCGAAATTTCAACCACAACATCCGCCGGGCCGCCGACCAGCGCCCGCGCCCCGGCAATCGCCGCCGCAATCATCTGGCGCGGCACCGGGTTGATCGCCGGTTCACCCACCGGCAGGGGCAGGCCGGGACGGGTGACGGTGCCAACCCCTTCGCCGGCGGCAAACATCAGGCCGCTGCCGGGTGGACCGGGGCTGACGCGGACGATTACCAGCGCGCCATGGGTTACATCCGGGTCATCGCCCGCATCCTTGATGATCCCGGCGCGGGCGAAATTGGCGCCAAGCTCCTGCATCGCCAGCGCGAAGGCCGGGCGCGCCCCGCCGGGCAAAAGCACGCGGACCGGGTCCGGAAATTGTCCGCTTGCCAGCGCCTCGAACGCGGCGCGGGCGGCAGCGGCGGCACAGGTGCCGGTGGTCCAGCCACGGCGCAGGGGGGGCTTGGTTTCAGGTTCGCTCATGCGCAACTGTGCTACAACGCCCCGGTGATTCAGGAAAGGTGCCAATGCTGCTGCCCGCCCCCAAAGGCCTCGTCATTGCCGCCCCGCGTTCGGGCAGCGGCAAGACCACGCTGACGCTCGGCCTGCTGCGCGCCCTGCACCGGCGCGGACTGAAGGCGCAAGGGCTGAAATGCGGGCCGGACTATATTGATCCGGCGTTCCATGCCATTGCCAGCGGGCGGCCCGGCATTAATCTCGATGGCTGGTCGATGCCACCCGAACTTGTTGCCGCGCTGGCACAGCAGGCGATGCAGGATGCCGACTTGGGCATTTGCGAGGGGCTGATGGGGCTGTTTGACGGGGTGCCCGCCCCCGCTGGCCGCTCGGGTTCCTCCGCTGATGTGGCTGTGGCGCTGGGCTGGCCGGTGGTACTGGTGCTTGATGTCAGCGGCCAGTCGCAAACGGCGGCGGCGGTGGCGCTGGGCTGCGCCCGGTTTGATGCGCGGCTGAAGATTGCCGGCGTGGTGCTCAACCGGGTGGGC
>JAYVYA010000146.1:0-5347 GCA_043784745.1 Hyphomicrobiales bacterium | reverse complement strand
CATGTCTCAGGTTCCATCGATTGCAGGTTGGAGCACCGGCGCTATACTGGACCCAAATGAGGTTCAAATGCAAAGCTGTCCCCTGCTCCGCCGTGCCATGCTGTGTGCCCTTCTGCTGCTGCCCGCCAGCGTCTGGGCCGCAGACCTGAACGATTATCCCACGGTCGCCCGCGCCGACTATGTCTTTGCCTGCATGAAGACCAATAATGACACCCGCGGGGCGCTGGAGCGCTGCTCGTGCTCGATAGACGTGATTGCCTCGCTGCTCCCCTATGACAAATATGTCTCGGCGGAAGCGGTGGCCAGCATGAACCAGGCGCAGGGGCAGATCGGCTCGATGTTTCGCGGCAGCCAGCAAGCCAAGGACGCGCTGGCCGAGCTGTTCCGCGCCCGGGCGGAAGCCGAAGTCAGGTGCTTTTGAGGCAGGCGCAGCCCGTTCTCCTCCCGGGGTCGCGGGAAGCGGACTGCGCTGCAGGATTCAATTTATGGACGTCATGCTCTGGCTTACGCCGCCAGCTGCCGCAAGACATAGTGCAAGATCCCGCCATTGCGGAAATATTCCAGCTCGTCCAGCGTGTCGATCCGGCACAGCAAAGGCACTGTCGTCACCTTGCCGCCGGCGGAGGTGATGGCGGCTTCCATCAACTTGCGCGGCTTCAAATCCGCGCCCAGGCCGTGGATGGTGATGGTTTCATCGCCCTTTAATCCCAAAGTCTGCCATGACGTGCCGTCTTCAAACGTCAGCGGCAGCACGCCCATGCCAACGAGGTTGGAGCGGTGGATGCGCTCGAAGCTCTGGGCCACAACGGCGCGCACGCCGAGCAAGCGCGTGCCCTTGGCCGCCCAGTCCCGCGAGGAGCCGGTGCCATATTCCTTGCCCGCGAACACGACCAGGGGCACGCCTTCCGCCTTGTAGCGCATGGCGGCATCGTACATTGCCATTTTCTCATGGCTGGGGAAATGCAGGGTGTAGCCGCCCTCGGCCACATTGCCGCCGGGATCACGCAGCATCTGGTTTTTGATGCGGATATTGGCAAAGGTGCCGCGCATCATCACTTGATGGTTGCCGCGCCTTGTGCCGTACTGGTTGAAATCCACCGGGCGGACCTGATGGTCGCGCAGATATTGACCCGCCGGGCTGTCGGCCTTGATCGAGCCGGCCGGGGAAATATGATCGGTGGTGATCGAGTCGAGGAACAGCGAGAGGATGCGGGCATCAACCACATCCCTGACCGGTTCGGGTGTCCTGGTGATTCCCTCGAAATAGGGCGGGTTCTGCACATAGGTGGAAGAACTTTCCCAGCCATAGGTCTGGCCACCCTCAATCTTGATCTTGCGCCAGTTGGCATCGCCCTGGAAGACATTGGCGTAGCGGGTCTTGAAAATCTTCCTGGTCACGTTTTTCTTGACGAAATCGGCAACTTCCCTGGTCGAGGGCCAGATGTCCTCAAGATAGACCGGCTTGCCCATCTTGTCATGGCCCACCGGCTCTTTGGACAGGTCGATGTTGACCGTACCCGCCAGCGCATAGGCGACCACCAGCGGCGGCGAGGCCAGGTAATTGGCTTTCACATCCGGGTTGACGCGCCCTTCAAAATTGCGGTTGCCGGAGATGACGGCGGCGGCAACCAGATCATGCTGGTTGATGGCTTCCGAAATGGCCTCGGGCAGGGGGCCGGAATTGCCGATGCAGGTGGTGCAGCCATAGCCGACAAGGTTGAAGCCGAGCTTGTCCAGATCCTTCTGCAAGCCAGCGCTTTCCAGATAATCCGTCACCACCTGGCTGCCCGGTGCCAGCGAGGTTTTTACCCACGGCTTTACCGTCAGGCCAAACTTGACGGCATTGCGCGCCACCAGGCCGGCCGCAATCATAACGCTCGGGTTGGAGGTATTGGTGCAGGAGGTGATGGCGGCAATCACAACATCGCCATGGCCCAGGTCAAAATTGCGGTCGGCGACTTTTACGCGCCTTTTCTCTTCGCCCGCCTTCTTGAATTCACTGGCCAGCGAGGCGGCAAAGCCCGCCTTGGCCCCTTCCAGCGTCACCCGGTCCTGCGGGCGCTTGGGGCCGGCGAGCGAGGCGACGACTTCGCCAAGGTCCAGCTCCATCAAATCGGTGAAAACCGGGTCCGGAGTGCGGGCGGTGCGGAACAGGCCCTGCGCCTTGGCATAGGCTTCCACCAGCGCAATCCGGGCCGGGGTGCGGCCGGAGGTTTTGAGATAGGCCAGGGTTTCCTCGTCCACCGGGAAATAGCCGCAGGTGGCGCCATATTCGGGTGCCATATTGGCAATGGTGGCCCGGTCGGCCAGCGACAGGCCCTTGAGCCCGGCCCCGAAAAATTCGACAAACTTGCCAACTACGCCCTGCTTTCTCAGCATTTGCGTCACCGTCAGCACCAGATCGGTGGCGGTGCGGCCCTCCTTCAGCTTGCCGTCGAGGCGGAAGCCGACCACTTCGGGCAGCAGCATGGATTGCGGCTGGCCGAGCATGGCCGCCTCGGCCTCAATGCCGCCGACACCCCAGCCGAGCACGGCCAGACCATTAATCATGGTGGTGTGCGAATCGGTGCCCACAACCGTATCGGGAAAGGCCACCTCAACCGTTGTAGTCTTGCCCCTGGCCCTGATTTTTTCCCTGGCGGTCCAAACTGTCTGGGCAAGATATTCGAGGTTGACCTGATGGCAGATGCCGGTGCCAGGCGGAACGACGCGGAAATTGTCAAACGCCTCCTGGCCCCAGCGCAGAAAACGGTAGCGCTCGCCATTGCGCTCGTATTCCTGCGCCACATTGTTTTTCAGCGCTTTGGCTGTGCCGAACTCGTCGACAATCACCGAATGGTCAATCACCAGATCGACCGGCACCAGCGGATTGATCTTTTGCGGATCGCCACCCAAAGCAATCATCGCATCCCGCATTGCAGCAAGGTCAACCACGGCGGGCACGCCGGTAAAATCCTGCATCAGCACGCGGGCGGGGCGGAAGGCGATTTCACGCCCGGTCCTGCCCTTGTTGACCAGCCATTCGGCCACGCCCTGAATGTCGGCTTTGGTGACCGTGCGGCCATCTTCAAAGCGCAACAGGTTTTCCAGCAGGACTTTCATCGAGAACGGCAATTTCGAAATGCCCGCCAGCCCGTTCTTCTCCGCCGCCTTCAGCGAGAAATAATGATAGCTTTTGGTCCCGGCTTCGAGGGTTTTGCGGCATTTGAAACTGTCGAGGGAGGCCATGCGATGATCCTTTGAACGGCTTCTGCGAATGGTGCAGTGCTTATAGAAACATTTGTTTTCCCGCGCTACACCCGTCCATGTCGCAGCGCAACATGAATGCGACGAATTGACCAACTGAACCGGGTTTTTGAACGATGCGTCTGAATGCCCGCGACCTCTGCATTGACCGCTCGGCGCGCCGGATTGTTTCGGGCCTGTCGTTCAGCGTCGAGGCAGGGCAAATGCTGGCGGTGACGGGGCCCAATGGCGCAGGCAAATCCACGCTGCTGCGGGCTTTGGCCGGGCTGTTGCCGCTGGCCTCCGGTGCCATCACCTGCACCGGCCTGCCGGCCGACGAGCCTTTGGCCAGCTACACGCATTATCTGGGCCATCGCGATGCGCTGAAAAGCCCGCTCACCGCGCAGGAAAACCTCGCCTTCTGGGCGGCGATGCTGGTATTGCCGGGGGCGGGCGGTCTCCCGCCCGGAGCGGCTTTGGCCCGGCTTGGCCTGCCCCATATCGCGGGGTTCCCGGTGTCCTACCTGTCGGCCGGCCAAAAGCGCCGGGTGGCGCTGGCCCGCCTGCTGGTGGCGCACCGCCCGCTGTGGCTGCTGGACGAACCCACCACGGCGCTGGATGCCGCCTCGCAAGGGCTGGTGGCGGGCATGATCCGCGACCATCTGGCGGGCGGCGGGATGGTAATTGCCGCCACCCATTCGGCGCTGGGGGTGGAAGCGCAGGAATTGCGCCTGTCCGGACCGCGCACTTCCAGTGTGCTTTGATGATGGCCCCCGTCATTGCCTTCCCGGGGGATTCACTGTGCCGCCGGCGACCATATTCAGCCTTGATACTCCAGCGCCACCGCCGCGCCAGGGCGCACTGGAAGGGGTTCGGCCTGCCAATCATTCCTTAAAGCTTGCGGGTTAGCGTCGCGGCATGGGAATCGTGCTGACTTTCATCCTCAATGCCGTGCTCAACCTGGGGCTGGGGCTGGCTGTTGCCGCCGTGCTCGGGCTGGAACAATATGGCCGCTTCGCGCTGGCCTCGGTGCTGACAATCATACTGGCGGGGGGGCTGTTTGAATGGCTTCGGCTGGCCACCACGCGGTTTTATGGGCAAGCGGCAAGGACCGGTGATCCGTCGATCCGCGCGACGCTGAAAGTCGCCTATCTCGGTCTCTCCTCGATGCTGGCTATTGTCGCTGGCCTGCTGGCGGCATTCGGGCTGGACTGGGGCATGGCCCCGGCGCTGGCGGCCAGCGCCTGCGTGGCAGGAGCAGCGAGCGGGTTGTTTGAATACAAGGCGGCGCTGGCCCGCGCCCGCTTCCTCAACCGCACCTATGCTTTGCTGGTCATTGTCAAAAACATTGCCACGCTGGTGCTGATGGTGGGCGCAGGCTATTTCTTCCACGATGCGGTTTGGGTGCTGGCGGCGCTGACACTGGCTGTGGCGATTGCGCTGCTGCCGGTGGAAGCCGCCTTGCGCGACCGAGCGGCGGCTTTCCGGCTGTTTGACGCTGCAAAACTCCGCACTTTTGCCCAATATGGCCTCCCGATCGTGGCGGGCAATATCGTTTACCAGTCGATCGTGCTCATCAACCGTTCCGTAGCGGTAACGGCGCTGGGCTATGGTGCCAGCGGCAAGCTGTCGCTGGCGACGGACCTTGGCCTGCGGCTGTTTGTCTCCGCCGGCGCGGCGCTGGATGTGCTGCTGTTCCAGCTGGCGGTGCGGGCGGATGCCAATGGCGGGCGGGCGAAGGCCCATGCGCAAATCGCCCGCAATATGGTGCTGGTTCTGGCGTTGCTGACGCCGCTGGCTTTCGGCTTCATGGCCAACCTGCCCGCCTTCGAGGCGGTGCTGGTGCCCCAGAGGTTTGCTGGCGATTTTGCCGATTTGGCGATGGTGCTGGTGCCGGGCATCTTGCTGTTCTGCCTTGGGCAATTCGCCTTCAGCCCGGTGTTCCAGCTGCAGGGCCGCACTTTGCCGCTGGTGGTGGCGGCGATGGTGTCTCTGGTATGCGATATCGCCGGGCTGGCGCTGCTGCCAGCACTGCCACCCCATCCGCGCTGTGCTCGATCGACGCGGCAGGTCCGCAAAAGCCATGACTTCGTTCAGCTTCACGCCGGTTCGAACTGCCGCG
>JAYVYA010000145.1:0-5605 GCA_043784745.1 Hyphomicrobiales bacterium | reverse complement strand
GCGGCGACCATGCCAGAATGCCCGCCTGCGAATTTCCGCCGAGGCCACCCGCCCGGCCCGGCTCCAGCCGGAAGATGGCCGGGTCCCGCGGCGGGCCGGGGCGGCTGCACGTGTCCGGCAGAAACACAATCTTGGCTTCCAGCCCCTTGGCAGCATGCACCGTCATCACCCGCACCGCTTCGCCCGGCGCTTCCATGTCGCGCTTGATTTGCAAGCCGGCGCGTTCCAGCCCGCCCAAAAAAGTCGCGAGCGAGGGTGCCGCCTCGCGCTCATGCGCCAGCGCCAGGCTGAGGAATTCGTCAATGGCGTCGCCCGCCTCCTGTCCCAGCCGCTCCACCAGCGCCAGCCGCCCGCCATCAGCCCCCAGCAGCCGGGCATAAAAGCCGAAAGGAGTCAGGTCTTGCGCCCGCGCCCGCCAGACCGCCAGATGCCGGGCGGCCATCTGGAAGCGCTCGGGCCGGGCGGCCTGCAGCGCCTCGATCAGACTGCCAGCGCGGCCCGGCGCAATCTCGATCAGATCCTCATCATCCAGTCCGATCAGCGGGGATTTCAGGGCGCAGGCCAGCGTCAGATCATCCTGTGGGAGCAGGGCGGTGCGCCCCGCCGCCATCAAATCCATCACCGCAATGTGGCTGGTGAGGGCGAGGCGGTCGGCACCCGCCACCGAAACGTCCTGATCCTTGAGCGCCCGGATCATCGCGTCAAAAAAGCTGTTGCGGGCCCGCACGAGGATCATGATGTCCCCGGCCTGCACCGGGCGCGGGGCATTGGCCGCATGGTCCCACACCCGTTGCGGCGAGCCGGGGCTGACCATGGCACCAATGGTCCCGGCAATGCGCCGGGCCAGCCGGCTGGCGGGCGCGCTGGAATCGGGCGAATCCAGCGGCATGGACCAGCCCGCCGGCGCATCGAGCGCGCTGGCCTGAATGGGCTGCCAGATTTCGACATGGCCCCTGAGGGTGGTTTTGAGGGCGGTATGAACGGTGCGGGTCTGGTCTCCATCGGCAGACAGGCCGGCATAATTGCCGGGCGTGCCGAAAACATGGTCCACCGCCTGCAAAATTTCCGGGGCGGAGCGGAATGACATGGTCAGGTCCAGCCCCTCGAACGGCTGGCCTGCCGCCGTCACCCTGCTGGCAAAATGCCGCCGCATGGCCGCAAACATGTGCGGCGCGGCCCCCTGAAACGAATAGATCGACTGCTTTTCATCGCCCACCGCGAACAGGGTGCGGTGCTGCTGGCGCTGGCCCTTGCCGGTGGTAAAATCCTCCGCCAGGCGTTTCAGAATGTCCCATTGCGCCGGGGAAGTATCCTGCGCTTCGTCCACCAGAATGTGGTCGATGCCGGAATCGAGCTTGTAGAGCACCCAGGCCGCATCCGAGCGTTCCAGCAGGCGCTTGGTGCGGGCAATCAAATCCTCGAAATCGATCAGGCTGCGCTCGGCCTTGAGCTGCTCGTAGCGGGCGAAGATGGCACTGGCCAGCGTCACCAGCGCTGCCGTGCGCTCGACCATGGCGGCGGCGCGGCGCTTGTCGAGGCAATCGAGCAAACGGACAGATTCGGCCTGCAACAGCGGCAGCACCCTGGGATTTTTCAAGGCGATGGTTTTGGTGGCCAGGCTGGCGCGCGGCCCCATCCTTTTGCGTGAGAAAGACCGAAAGGTATTTGTCCAGCGCCGCATCAGGCTGGCCCGCCTGAAAGAGCGCGACAGCTTCGCTCAGGCGTTGTGCCTGTTTCTGGTCGTTGGCGGTGCCGCTGCTGAACCATGTTGCCAGCCCGGCCCAGCGCGAGGGTGCAATGCCGTCATTCAGCATGGCCTCGCCGAGGGTCTCGCACGTCTCACCCGGCGCAAGCCCCAATTCGTGCGCCAGCGCTTGTCCCGGCGGCTCCAGCGCGCGTTCGGCCAGATCGGCACGGCAGCGCAAGGCTTCCTCCAGCACATCCTCAAAGGTTGCGGCGCTGGTCTCGCCCGCCAGGGCGCGCAGGGCCGGGCCGAGTCCGTCTTCCTCGCGAATGGCGGCTTCCAGCACGCTGGTGCGGGCTTGCGCCAGCAATTCGGCCTGCCGCCGGGCCTCGATCACCTCAAACCCCGAGGCGACATTGGCCTCGAACGGGAAGAGATGCAGCAGGCGCTCGCAAAAGGCATGAATGGTCTGGATTTTCAGCCCGCCAGGGGTTTCAATGGTGCGGGCAAACAGGCGGCGGGCGAACACCAGCTCCTCGGGCCGGGGTTTTGCCGCGCCGGTCGCCTCAATCGCCGCCACCAGCGCCCCATCCGCCATCAATGCCCATTTGGCCAGCGTCTGGAATACCCGCGCCGCCATATTGGCGGCGGCAGCCTTGGTGAACGTGAGGCACAGGATGCGCGCCGGTGGCGTGCCCGCCAGCAACAGCCGGACAACACGCTGGGCCAGGACATGGGTTTTGCCCGAGCCGGCATTGGCGGAGACCCACGCCGACACGGCAGGGTCGGAGGCGCGGTGCTGGATCGCTTGGGTCTGCGCCAGACTCATGCCTCATCCCCCGGCTGGCCCGACCATTCCTTGACGCGGGCCAGATGGTCATAGGCGCTGAAGCGGGTGACAAACTTGACGTGCGGCCTCGACAGATAGGGTGTCTGCACCTGGCGGAACTGATTGAGCAATACGTTCAGCTCCTGGTAATGGTCTGCCACCACATCGCCAAATGTTGCATCCTTCCAGCGCAGCGGGCGGATTTTACCACCCTCGTCACCGCCGCCGAGCTTGAGGTAGAGCGCGCCAGTGGCGTGCGAACCCTCCGGCAAGGCGGAGAAGGAACCGCAATCGACCATCATCGCTTCCAGCGTCAGCTGCGGGGCAAAACCAACCCGCACTTCCTCCAGCCCCGGCACCGCGCCGGTCTTGAAATCCACCACCTGCACCGAGCCATCGCGGCCCAGCTCCAGCCGGTCGGCCGTGCCGGTGAGGGTGAAAATCGAGCCATCGTCGAGCGTGATTGCCAGTTTGCCGTGCTTTTCGGGGAAAATTTCAGCAATGGTCTCGCGCCGGTCCGCCTCAAAGGCGAGATAATAATCCAGCGCTGTTTCCACGCGCGGCCACTGGAAGGCGCGGAAGGCGGCATTGGCGAGCAGCGGCTGCATCGACTCGCGGGCCATTTCCACCAGTTGCGGGCGCACTCCGGCGGGCAATTCGCCCTTGGGATGAGCCAGACAGAATTGCGCCAGCACCTGATGCAAAAACTGCCCCATTTCGCGCGCACCCAGTTCGGGGCCCAGCGGGTCCAGCGGTTCCAGCCCCAGAATGGTCCGGGCAAAAATCGCATAGGGATCGCGCCGCAAGGTCTCGATCTGCGTCACGCTCAGCTTCACCGGACGAAAGGTTATGGACGGACGGGGTTCTGGCCTTTTGGGCGGCGGGTAATGATGCGGCAGGTCAATCGTGCGGGCGAGGTGCAGCAGCCCCTGCCCGCGCGCCCGGCACGCCTGCCAGTGCCCGCCCGCCAGCGCCGCCATGCGCTGCAAAAACCGCGATTCGACCATGGGCGAGCCGCCGCGCTTGGCGGCGCGGCTGAGCACGACATCCCCGCCGCACACCGCCTCGGCAAAATCATGCGCCGTCTGGCCAATACGCCGCTCGGGCGAGGACAGGCCCAGTTGCACCCGCATGGTGCGGTTGAGGAAAGCGTCGGTCTGCGCCTGCGGCGGCCAGACTGTCTCGTCCAGCCCGGCCAGCAGCATCACATCGGCATGGATCAGCCGCGCCTCCAGCAGCCCAAGAATCTTGACACGCGGATGTGAGCGCTGCGGGCCGCGCACGATGGTTTGGCGGGAGAGTGCCTCGAAAAAGCTGCGATAGCCCGCGCAGTCGAAGGTGATAGCGGGCGTGGCGGCCTGCTCCAGATCATCCAGCAATTGTGCCAGCGTTTCAGCATCCGTGCCGCCCGGCACAGCCTGTTCCGGCGCAGGCGCGGTCAGCGCCAGCAAGGTGGCGCGGTGTGCCGCCAGCCAGTCGGCCATTGGCACCTCGCCCGCCAGATTGTCGAGCGGGGCAAAGGCTGCGCTGAAAGCGGTCAGCAAAGCCTCCATCGCCTCCCATTGCGCATCGGTGATGCGCTTCTGCGCGGGATTGGCATGGTGCTCCTCCGCCCGCTCGCGAGCCGCCTCCACCAGTTCGGCTGTGTCGGCGAAGGCCAGCGTCGGCAAGGTAACCCGCAACATTCCCGCCTCAACCAGCGGGGCCAGCCGGGCCACTTCCGCGCGGGGGCGGGCCAGCGTCACGAGGGGATGGGCCAGCAAGGCGATCATGTCCATCGCGCCATGGCGGCTTTCGGCACAGGCGAGGGCGAGGCGGGCAAGCGCGCCGTGCGGCGTGACGCCCAAAACCTCGCCGCCGGAATCATCCACCTCAATCTGCCAGCGCAGCAATTCGGCGCGAACGCGGGCGGCAAGATCGCGGTTGGGCGTTACCAGCGCGGCGGTGGCTTTTGGGGTTTCCAGCACGCGGCGCATGGCAATGGCGAGCGCCAGCGCCTCTTCCCGCTCGTCCGCCGCCTCAATCAGGGTGATGCCCGCCAGCGCGCCGGGAATTTCCGCCGCCGACGATGCCAGCCAGGCCCCCCACAATTCCGTCGTGTCCGCCGGGCGCAGGGCTTGCGAGAGAAAGCGGGTGCGGGCGGCAAGCTCCGGCCTGACCTGCCCCAGCGAACGCACGTCCTCCCGCGTCACGCCCAGCACCGGGAGCAGGCGACGCAGCGCCGCCTGCGGGTGGCCGCTGGCGGGATCAAGCATGGCCGCATCGCCGCCGCCAATCAGGTCAAAACTCCTCATATCCAGCATCTGGTCCAGCCCCGGCAATACCACGGCCCCTTTTGGCGCGCGGGCAATGGCGGCCAGCAGGCGGGCAGTGGCGCGGTTGGTGCCAGTGGAGCCGATGGCGATGACCGGGCCGGTCTCACACCCAGCTTCCAGCGCGGCTACCTGCGCCTCGACCAGGCGCACCTGATGGCGCGCCGGATCAATTTTCCCCCGGGTTTTGAGGATTTCTGGCCAGCGGGTTATGGCGATATCGAGAAAGTTCAGGGTGATGCGCCAGTATTCATCAAACGAGCCGCCGAGATCGTCGAGTTTTTTCCAGGCGACATCCTCGATGATCAACTCGTCCATCAGCGCCGCCAGTTCACCCGCCAGATGCCAGGCCCCGGCAAAATGCGTCGCCACCATCAGCGCTTCCGAGGGATCAGTTTCCGGCGTGCCGCCGGGGCCGATGCGGACAATGGCATGGCGCAGCGAGCGGCCCCAGTGCAGCACCCCGCCCTCGTGCGGTTTTCTGGGTGCAGGCTATATTTAGGGCATGGATACCGCGCTTACATCTCCAATGCTGCCGGCAAAAGCAGCGCGACCAGCGCGCCAGAGCCGGGGCCAGGTTGTGCCCAGCGCCGCCGCCACCAACGCCACGGCCGCCAGTTTTGCCGGACTGACGGCGAAACTGGATTACCTCTCGGCCCCGGACATTGAACAGGTCCGCCTGGCCTACCGGTTTGCAGACGAAGCGCACTTGGGGCAGATGCGCAACAGCGGCGAGCCCTACATTACCCACCCCATCGCAGTTGCAGCGCAATGCGCCGA